>JBHJNR010000439.1:0-7784 GCA_050330615.1 Cyanophyceae cyanobacterium | reverse complement strand
CATCATCGTGGTCGTCATGAGCGTGTTCATCGGAATGCTCGTCATCGTGGTCGTCATGAGCGTGTTCGTCGGAGTGCTCGTCATCGTGGTCGTCATGAGCATGTTCGTCGGAGTGCTCGTCATCATGGTCATCATGACCATGCTCGTCAGAGTGCTCATGAGTAATTTCCTGATCCCCAGGGATCCGCATTTCCAAGCCTTCAGAGGCAGAGATCACCACTCTCTCACCCCCTGCATTGGCCAGCAAGTTACCCAAGAATTCCTCAAATCCGCCCCCATTGATAATCAGGACATCGCTATCGGACACAGCACGCACATCGGCAGGGGTGGGTTCAAAACCATGAGGATCGATGCCCAATGGAATTAGTGTCCTAATCGCCAGCCGATCCCCGGCCACATTTTGAGCGATATCTGTCAAATAACTGAGGGTCGAGAGCACCACTGGCAAGTCATCTGTCTGCTCAGCTTGTGCCTGCATCACGCTTTGCTGAGCCTGGGCAGGGACAACATGACTCCCGCCGCTCAACCCAGTCGCCACCCAAATGCCTGCTATGGCAGCAGTAGGGATCCAGGGTGTTTTCCAGTTCATACAGAAGCTCTCCCATCAAAAAGCAGACTTATTGACCTTCAGCCCAACAAGGACTGACAGCGCCAAATAATCATTATGGTAATCATTCTCGAAACCATACCATCGATGGGGGCTCTTCTCAAGACCGAGATCCTATGTCCGAGGGGCAATCTTGTGGGATTAGAGCAAACCTCTTAGACTGAGATATTGATCTTGAGGCAGCACGCTGGCCTCAAGGACTGATACAAGTGGCTTATTCAGGTCACTCCCTTAAATCACTAACTCAGTGGGATCGGGGCAATCCAACACCGCCACCGATCCTCACTCTCTGTTCCTTACCCAGATAGGTGCCATGATCTCGATCAACAACAACACCCTCCAAGAAGCCCTCGGTCGCCGCCAAGCCCTCAAGGTGATCAGTGGCCTCCAAAACTTTGATCAGGGCTCCGTCAGCCGGATTGTGCGGTCGGCTGAGCGAGGCGGAGCCACCTATGTCGATATCGCGGCCCATCCTGACTTGGTCAAGGCGGTGCGGAGCCAGAGCGATCTGCCCATCTGTGTCTCAGCCGTGGATCCTGAGCAACTGGCCATCGCCGTCCAGGCCGGAGCTGATTTGGTGGAAATCGGTAATTTCGACAGCTTTTACGAAGCCGGTCGGGTTTTTACCGCTGCTGAGGTGCTCGACCTAGCTCGCAAAACGAGAGCGATGCTGCCCCGTACCCTACTGTCTGTGACAGTTCCCCATACCCTCACCCTCGACCAGCAAGCTGAACTGGCCGAAAAGTTGGAAACCATTGGAGCCGACCTGATCCAAACTGAGGGGGGTACCAGTGCCCAGCCTCAACACAGTGGATCCCTAGGCTTAGTAGAAAAAGCCGCCCCCACTCTAGCTGCTGCCTACGAGATCAGCCGCGCTGTGACCATTCCGGTCTTGTGCGCCTCTGGCCTCTCTACCGTTACTGTGGCTATGGCCATCGCTGCCGGAGCCTCTGGCGTGGGTGTGGGTCGTGCTGTCAGTCAACTCCAGGATGAAGTGGCAATGGTGGCTCAGGTGCGGGCTTTGGTGGAAGCTCTCAATAAGGCCGTGATCCCAGTGGCCTACTCTGCCCGTTCTTGAGCTTGGGCTTGCTCCTCTTTAAGAAAAAGACAATTCAGTCACTCAAGGGATCCCCTGGCTTTTTCCGGGATCCCTTTTTTGTGAAGTTCGCTGGTGTTGTACTTGACGATTGAATGGGCGCTATGTTGATTCTCGGAAGCCATAAGTCGTCATGCAGCAAATCTTGTCTTCATGGCCCTAATCCTGCGGAACAGCTGTTCGGTGAAGTTATAGTGGACTTCTTCTCTACCTCACAAAGGAGTATGGTGTTCATGGATTCTTCATCTCCTGAAGCCGCACCTATCGGATCTCTTCTAGAACAAGCAGCCTTGGTGACCCCGGCTCAAGTTCAGGTAGCTCTTCAAGATCAGTCCTACTGTGGTAGCCGAATTGGTGAAATTTTGGCATTACGGGGTTGGATCAAGCAGGAGACCGCTGATTTCTTTGCCGAACAATGGCCCTTGCTCCTGCACGATCCCTCAGGGATCCCATTTGGGCAATGTTTAGAGCAAGCCTTTTTGGTGACGGCTGAACAGATTGAGCGGGCTGTCAATGAGCAGCATGCCAGTGGCTTCAGGATTGGAGCGATCTTTGTGCTCAACGGCTGGTTGAAGCAGCCAACGGTGGACTTTTTCCTGAAGGGATTGGCTCCGCAACGGATCACCGAGTCTCCCTTTATGGTGAAGCCCCACACAACCGCACGCTCTACCCCCATTCACTCCATTTTTCAGACCAAAGAGACTGGTGGCCCGATAGCTGCTCCCGTGATTTCTGTCCCCAATGACGATGATGATTTTGAATGGCTAGGTTAGGGTCTAAGGGTGAAGGGATCCCGTTTCTCGTCTATATCCTGCTCCTGTTGATCTCGCTCCCGGTGGAGTATAACGGGGCTATCACCGCTGGGATCCCATCTTGAGCACAAGAGCTGGGGCGGATCTTGGTAGGATCATCAGGCTGATTCGATCCCCAGCCCATGCCCCCAGATTGTGACCTCTCTACCAGATCCGATCACCACCCGTCCCCGGAGGTGATCTTTTTTGATGCTGTGGGAACCTTGTTTGGGATCCGAGGCACGGTGGGTGGGATCTATGCGGAAGCCGCTGAGAGCTTTGGGATCAACGTCGATGCGGCTCAGTTGGATCGAGCATTCTACAGGACTTTTGGTGCCGCCCCTCCCGCTGCCTTTCCGGGGGTGGATCGAGCGCAGCTACCCCAGAGCGAGAAGGCGTGGTGGCGTCAGGTGGTACAGGGATCCTTTCAGCAGGTGGGGATCCGGGTGCCAGACGAGTTCCCTCGCTTTGAGGCGTGCTTTGAGCAGGTCTATGAGCTGTTTGCCACCGCCGCCCCCTGGCAGCTCTATGACGAGACGCTAGAGGTTCTACACAACCTGACTCAAAAAGGGATCCGATTGGGGCTGATCTCCAACTTTGATACCCGCCTCTACCCCGTGTTGGAGGCATTGAGCTTAGATGCCTTCTTTAGTCCCCCGCAGGTCACCCTCTCGACGGTGGTGGGGGCAGCTAAACCCGACCGTCAGGTGTTTGTCGCCGCCTTGGCCCAGCAGGGGATCCCGGTGGATCAGGCGGGGCGGGCTTTGCATCTGGGGGATAGCTTGCGGCAAGATTACCAGGGGGCTAGAGAGGCGGGCTTGCGCGGCCTATGGCTCAATCGGGCGGGGGAACCAGGGATCCCAGGTCTGCCTGAGACCGCCATCATTTCTAATCTACGGGAGATCGAGAATCTGTTGGAGCATTCCCCATAGAGTTGGTTGACCTTTTGATAGGACTTTGTGACCATGTATCAACGCATCAACCTTGCTCGGCCTCGCCAGGATCCCTATGCGGGATCTTTTTTGGGGCTCAGCCTCTTGATTGTGGGGTTGGCTACCCCGCTGTTGATCTTGGCCCCAGGGATCCAAAGTTTGGAGGGCTGTGACGAGAGCTTTTATGCTCAGATGGGGCGCGAGATGCTGGCCGGGGCTTGGCTGTCCCCCACCTATTTGGGGGAGCTTTTTTTTGAAAAACCACCCCTCTTGATGGGGTTAGTGGCCCTCAGCTTTAAAGTGGGCGGCATCAATGAATGGTCAGCCCGATTGCCAGGGATCCTTTCGGCCTTGGCGGCAATCCCCTTAGTGGGCTGGATTGGGCGACAGTTCTTGCCAGCCCGCGCGGCGGTGTTGGGGATGTGTGCCTTGCCCCTCTGTTTTTTGTGGTTACAGCAGGGTCGGATGGTGGGTCAAGATATTCCTCTGACCCTGATCGAGTTGATGGGGATCGCGGGGCTGATTGCCGGGATCCAGGGTCGCCGGGGTTGGTACTGGCTGACGGGGCTCTGTCTGGGATTGGGGCTACTGATGAAAAGCGCCATGATCCTCTTGGTGGGGGTGGCGGTGTTGCCCTATCTGCTCCAACAACAGCGCCATTGGCTCACCTCTCCCCATTTTTGGCTGGGGCAGTTGTCGGGCCTGAGTCTGTTTGGCCTCTGGCTGGGGGTGTCGATGCAGCGGCATGGATCCCAGGTGTGGCAGAGCTTGCTGGGCAAAGTCCAAGATCTGGGGGCAGAGCCGTTTCATGCTGACCATCGCTGGTTCTACTACCTCTGGCATATTCCGGTGCATGGCTTTCCGTGGACAGTGTTGGGGGTGATCGGGGGGCTGATGCTGATCCGCCGCTACCCCGGTCGCAGCCTGTTGATCTGGTCGTTGCCGCTGATTCTGGTTGCTTTGCTGACGGTTTACCCCACTCGCACCCACTACTACACGGTGCAGCTCTATCCTTGGCTGGTCTTGATGGCTGGGGTGGTGATCGACCAAGCAATGTTGAAATGGCGGGAACGGGGCATGGATATGCGTCCTACCATTCATCTGGCTCAGTGGTTGTCCAGGGGCTTTGTGATTTTGGGGATCCTCTTGGTGGGGCTGGGGGTGGCGACTTTGGTGGGGGTGGATGAACTGGAACTGCTCTCCCCCCATGCGCTGGCCTTACTGGGGATGGGGATCTGCTACACTTTGCTGCCTCTCATTTGGGCTTGGCGGCATCTGTTGCATTCCCCTGCCTCGCTGTGGGTGGGATCCCTGTATTTGGCCAGTGGGATCGCCATGATCTCGGTGGTCAATCGGGCCGATTTTGGCAATCACAATCCGGCCTTGGCTCAACTGCGGCAATCCTGGAATCAGCAGGTGATTACCTTGGATCCCATTGAGCAGGTAGACATTGGCCGCAGTGGACTGGAAGATGTCTGTCAGGCCCAGGCCTATGCCTTCTACACACCGATACCGGGCCGCTTGGTGGGGGATGAGGCGTTGTTAGCAGATGACTTTGGTCTTCACCTGTGGCTATCACCCGTGCAACAGGAACGCTACGAGCCTTTGTTGACGTCATTACAGCCGGTGATTGAGGTGGAGGGCTGGCAGTTGATGGAGCGGATCCAAGCGGTGTTGCCAGAGGCCACCATCGATCCGGTGCTCTCAGATCTGGAACTGGATCCCACTTTGGAACAGGATCCCGTCCCTACCCCCTGAGATTCACAAGCCGGAGATTCACAAGCCTGAGATTCACACCTCTGGAGCAGGGCGGCTCATCAATCCTGCATGTGCTGCTGAATAAAGTCGGTGTAGACTTCCCCTTTGAGAAAGGCTTCCTTTTGTAGGATCCGTTGGTGGAAGGGAATGGTGGTGGCCACCCCCGTGATGGCACACTCCCGCAAAGCCCGGCGCATCCGTTGTACAGCAGCGGCTCGATTTGGCCCCCAGACGATTAGTTTGGCGATCAGCGAATCGTAATAAGGGGGGATCACATAGTCGGTATAGACATGGGAATCGATCCGCACCCCTGGCCCGCCGGGGGGAAGATAGGCGGAGATTTGTCCGGGATGGGGGCGAAAATCATGGTCGGGATCCTCGGCATTGATGCGGCATTCAATGGCATGGCCCCGGAGTTCGATGTCTTTTTGCCGAAAGGAGAGGGGATAGCCCTGGGCGATGCGAATCTGCTCGGAGATCAGATCTAACCCCGTCACCAGTTCTGTCACGGGATGCTCCACCTGGATGCGGGTATTCATCTCGATGAAATAATAATTGTTGGTCTTATCCAACAAAAATTCGATGGTGCCCGCCCCCGTGTAGTTAATGGCCTTGGCCACTTTGACGGCAGCAGCGCCCATCCTGGCCCGCAGTGAGGCAGAGAGAGCAGGACTGGGGGCCTCTTCCAGCAGCTTTTGATGGCGGCGCTGAATGGAACAATCTCGCTCGTAGAGATGCACCACATTGCCCTGTGAGTCCGCCAAAATCTGAAACTCGATGTGGCGGGGCTTTTCAATAAATTTTTCGAGATAGACACCGCCGTTGCCAAAGCTGGCCTCTGCCTCACCTCGGGCTGATCGCAACAGCTTCAGTAACTCGGCGGGTTCGTGCACCACCCGCATACCGCGCCCGCCCCCGCCAGCGGTGGCCTTGATCAAGACAGGGTAGCCAATCTTCTCTGCTCCCTTCAGCGCTTCATCATCGGATTCGATCAGCCCTCGACTGCCTGGAACCGTGGGCACGCCGACGCTTTGGGCGGTTTCGCGGGCGGTGGCTTTGTCCGCCATCTTGCGCATCGACTCAGGCGTGGGGCCGATGAAGATCAAATTGTGGTCGGCACACATCTCGGCAAACTTGGCATTTTCGGCCAAAAAGCCATAGCCGGGATGGATGGCCAGTGCCCCGTGGGTGATGGCGGCAGAGATGATATTGGGGATATTGAGATAGCTGCGGCTGCTGGGAGCCTCCCCCACACAGACGGCCTCATCTGCCAGTTGCACATGCAGGGCATTACGGTCTGCGGTCGAAAAGACAGCCACCGTCGCAATTCCCATTTCCCGACAGGTGCGGATGATGCGCAGGGCAATCTCCCCACGATTGGCAATCAAGATCTTGCTAAATGGAGCCATACCGGGATCGATCTCAGCCAGTTGCAGTGCTTGATCCTACCACGGCAGTTTGGATCCACTGGGGAGGACTCCTGTGTTCTGTCCGCACAAACGAGGTGTTAGGGGGCTGACAAGAGCAACCAACCTACTCCCAAATCAGCGTTTTGGGAGTGACAGCAAACTCTAGTTGTGAACGATAGAAGCAAGCATCAAACTCCATAAAAAAATTCACCTGTCCCAAGATAAGCGGTACGTTGGTCGCCTGTGTCCAGGCAAATACCAGTTGGACAGGTTCAAACTGCCCAACAATCGCTTGAGCAAGCACAACTCGCGCCTCGTACTGAGCCAAATTACCTGTCAAGCTCAATAAAGTTGTCTGCCTTTCCCATTCGTACCCAAGCTCAATTCCTGCAGAATAGGGTAGTACGTTTACACTTGCCCCAGTATCCAGTAACCCAGTTGTAGCGACAGCATTACCCTGATAAATCAGAGTAAAGGGCAGATATGGACGAAAACTGGCTTCACCTAATGCTGGATCACCAGAGAGAAATGGATACCGCTCAGCATTAAGCATGGTTTTGAGCTTTGGAAATTTGTAGCGCTTTTAGCATCGTGTCCGCTGCTTCGTCTGCACCATAGGGCGACCATATTGGATAAGCCTGCTCAGGTTTAATTAGGTCGGTTTCCTGCTGGGCAAGTTCTGAGATCAGAAGCTGCATGACATAAAACTTGTCTGAACGGCTCAACTCTCTCAAGGTTGAGATCAATTCTGATGAAACCATATAGCACTCCAGTCAAGCCAACTCTATAGACTTATTCTAGCTGTTACCTATTCTCTGCTAAACAGCATAATCAGGTTTGGCATGCTTCAAAAGTTGCTTAAGTTCATCAACACTTAACTGAGGAGAACGACGGTAGAGCATATATTGGTTATTCTCAAAGGATAATTCAACGAATTAATTTAAGTCATTAGTACTAAGTAAACAAAGTTTTCGGACAGTTAACGTATCCAGAGAGTGGGGGATAGAGTGTTGGATGAAGCATGGACAGAAAACATGGGGAAACAGTCTTTTGAATTAAGCCCAACAGACCTTCACTATCTCGCAGCTTTCTTGCGCAAGGGACAGATGAGTGCACGGCAATTCAAACGAGCCACAGCCCTGTTAGAACTCGACAGAGACAAGCCCATCAGTGCAGTATCCCAAACCCTGG
>JBHJNR010000438.1:0-21340 GCA_050330615.1 Cyanophyceae cyanobacterium | reverse complement strand
GAGTCCGTCCTACTTTGCGGTATCAGTTGGAGGGGAACCCCTGGAGATCATCAAGCAATACATCAACAGCCAAAAGCCGTCCTAGAAGGACGGGGCTTGCATCCCAGTTTTTCGGTCAGGATTGATAGCTTGTTCCCGAAAGAAGGGGCTCACCAGCATGATGGGATCTTTCGGATCGCAGTGAGAAATCCAGGCAAGCTTCGAGAGTGCGTTTGCCCATCAAACGGGGAACCATGAGGCAGTCAGACTAGGGCGATGGCGGCTGTGATTCAGGCAGTAGGTCTCCCATCAGAGGAACACCTGAGGCAACGATAGTAAGATTGGCCTATCCTTCGTTGAATAGGTCTCTATGACGGTGGATATTCTAGCGTGCCCGAGGGTGAACATTGAAGATTTTTGCTTTAGCCAGAGGGATCCCCTACGATTCAAACAAGTCCCACTCCAAATAAAACCTGAACTTGGCCCCTTAAACCTGTTATGTCACCAGAAACTCCCTTTCGGTCTATCCAGACCACTGAAGATCTATTAGAGCGATTTCGCGCTGGAGAACGTCGACTCGAAGGGATCAACCTCAAAGAGGCCCAGCTACAAGGGGTTGATCTGAGCGGCTCTGAGTTGATGGCAGCCTTTCTCAGCCACGGGGATCTGCGCCGCTGCCAATTATTGGCGGTCAATCTGTTTGGGGCCAACCTCAGCCATAGTGATTTGACCGAGGCCAATCTGTCACAGGCAGATTTGCGGGATGTGGATTTTCATGGGGCTTGTCTGGCACGGGCTATTCTTTTGCAGTCGGACTTGCGGGGATCCAATCTGAATGGTTCCGATCTGCGGGGGGCCATTTTGGAGAATGCCAACCTCAGATATGCCAGCATCCGGGGATCCTATCTGGAAGGAGCGAACCTGCGGCAGGCGCTGTTGGAGGGGGCGAACCTCTGGGAAACCGACCTGAGCAACGCTGATCTGACCCAAGCCAGTTTGGTGGAAGCGCGGCTGTGTGGGGTGCAAATGGCCAAAGCACGGCTTGATCAAGCGGATCTGAGTCGGGCCAAAATGTGGGGAGCCAAGTTGCGGGAGTCCAGTTTCTATCAGGCTCAATTGCAAGGAGCCTCGCTAAGTGGGGCTAATTTGTGGGCTGCCTGCTTACGAGAGGCCGATCTGAGTTTTGTGGAAATGAGTGAAGCAGATCTGATGAGTGCAGATTTGGGGCTGGCTCGGCTGTGTGGATCCCATCTGCGGGGCAGCGACCTCAGTGCAGCAGAGCTAGAACAGGCCAACTTGCAGGGAGCCAACCTGGAAGATGTCAGCCTGGGGGGAGCCAATCTAGAGGGCGCTAACCTCTGTGGCACCAATCTGTTGGGCACCAACCTACAACTGGCTCAGCTCAAAGATGCCCTCTATGACTTGGATACTCAGTTTCCCGAGGGATTTGATCCGGTTGAAGCTGGGATGGCGTTGGTTGCATAGGAGAGGCTGGGATGAGGATCCCTGGTTTTAGGGTTTCCCTCAGATGTCATTCCGCCTCATCTCTCTCCAGATCAACCTTGATCAAGCTAAAGCAGGAAAGACTGCAAGCCTAGCCCGAGTGTCAGACAAAGCACCTCCACCCATTCCACAGTCGCTCCGTAGGTGTCTCCGGTGTGGCCACCCAACGCTCGGTCAAAGTAATAGCCCACACTTCCGGCGATCAGCCCAGATCCCAAAGACCACAGTAAAAGGAACGGCCAATCGCCCCAGAATCCGATGGCTGCTGTGGTGAGGAGCAGGGGCACCATCCCCGCGATCCCATCCTGCGGCCACTGGGTGGATGCTTTGAGAAAATGTCCGGATCCGGTCGGTTTGAGATAGGGATAGAGGCCAATCGACAATAACTGTCCCATCCGACCCCACGCTGGGGTCAAGACTAAGAGGGACCCGTCTTGAGCCGACATGCCTGCCACCGCCATGCTTTTCCAGATCAGCAGGATGCAGAGGGCCATCACCCCATAGGCTCCAGTGCGGCTATCGCTCATCACCTCCAGTCGGCGTTGTAGACCTGGGGACAGGGATCCCTCCTTCTGACTCGCCTCCTCTTGGCTCTGGGGCGAGTCGTGAACATTGATCGACAGACCATCCGCCACATCGGCAACACCATCCAGATGCAGCCCGCCTGTGACGATCAGCCAGGCCACTGTCACCAGGATCCCGCGTACTCCATCCGGCACCAGCCAGCTCAACAGCCAATGCCATGTCGCCAGGATACAGCCCAACCCCAACCCCACCAAGGGCAACCATCGAGCAATGCCATCAAAAGTGGGGGTCAAGGGTAACGGCAGCGGGATCCGAGTGTAAAAGATCCAAGCGGCCATCCCTTGAGAGAGAAGGCGGGATCCAGCGGAGGGCTTATCCACAAGGACTCCTGTAGGCTCTGGTTTGATGGATTTGTTAATTATGCTGCCACCCTTTCTTTTGCGACTAAACAGGCACTAGGATGAGCACCTGTGTATCGTGCCCTTCTGTTTTCCCAGTAGACGTGACGCTTTCCCATGCTGCAATTGCGGAATCTGACCTATCACCCGGCTGCTACCCCAGAGCCGATCTTGAAGGATATCTCCATGACGCTCTATCCCAGCCAATTAGGGTTGATTGTGGGATCCAGTGGGGCGGGCAAAAGCACTCTGTTGGAGATCTTGGCGGGATTGGTTAGCCCCAGCCGGGGGGAGATTGCTTGGCAGGATCAGGTTCTAACCCCAACTCGGCTGAGATCGTTGGCGGGCTTAGTGTTCCAGTTTCCAGAACGACATTTTTGCGGTCTCACGGTTTTAGAAGAGTTGAGATTTGGCCACCCCGAGATTGAAGACCAGCAGATCCAGCGGGCGCTCACTCAGGTGGGTCTGGAAGCTCTGCCTCTCCATCAATCTCCCAATCAATTGAGTGGCGGGCAACAACGTCGTCTGGCTGTGGCCGTCCAGTTGATTCGCAGTCCGTTTTTATTGCTCTTGGATGAACCCACAGCGGGCCTAGATTGGTCGGTTCGGCAGCAACTGATCGATCTCCTGGGATCCCTGAAAAGTGGTTGGTCGATTTTGGTGGTCACCCATGATCCGCAAGAACTGGGAGAGCTGGCCGATGTGCAGTGGCAGATCCAGGCGGGCCGCATCCAGCAGAGATAGTTGGGCACAGGCATTGGGATCCCTGAGCGAACAGATGGTTATCTTCCAAGAAAGCTAAGATGGATCCCATTCGATTCCTTTCATCTTGGCTATCTTGATGTCTGCTTCTGTTCTTGCAACAACCTCTGCTGTACCTCCAACCGGTGATCATCCCCCCACATCCGTAGCCATTTTGCACCTGGGCTGCGAAAAGAATCGGGTCGATACCGAACACATGCTGGGGATCCTCGGTCAGGCCGGGTATGCCATTGCCGAAGATGAGACTCTGGCAGACTACGTGATTGTCAATACCTGTAGTTTTATTGATCAGGCGCGGCAGGAGTCGGTGCGGACTCTGATGGATCTGGCGGTGGAGGGCAAGCGTTTGGTGATTGCGGGTTGCATGGCCCAACACTTTCAGCAGACCTTGCTGGATGAGATTCCGGAGGCGGTAGCGCTGGTGGGGACGGGTGACTATCACCAGATCGCCCAGATCTTGGGCCGGGTGCAACAGGGGGAGCGGGTCAACGGCATCACGCAAAACCTCGACTACATCGCCGACGAGACGGTGCCTCGCTTTCGCACCACCCATACCCCCGTGGCCTATCTGCGGGTGGCCGAGGGCTGCGACTATCGCTGTGCTTTTTGCATTATTCCCCACCTGCGCGGGGATCAGCGTTCCCGTTCCATTGAGTCGATTGTTACCGAAGCTCATCGTCTGGCGGCCGAAGGGGTACGGGAGCTGATCTTGATCTCCCAAATCACCACCAACTATGGATTAGATCGGGCTGGTAAGCCCCAGTTGGCAGAGTTGATCCAAGCGTTGGCTGCGGTGGATATCCCTTGGATTCGGATGTTGTATGCCTATCCCACCGGATTGACCCCCACGGTTTTGGAAGCGATCCAGACTAGCCCCAATATGCTGCCCTATTTGGATCTGCCACTCCAGCACAGCCACCCCGAGATGTTGCGGGCCATGAATCGCCCCTGGCAAGGACAGGTGAATGATCGAGTGATCGAACAGCTCAAGGCTGCATTGCCGGATGCCACCCTTCGCACCACCCTGATTGTTGGTTTTCCGGGTGAAACGGAGGCCCATTTTGAGCACTTGCTAGCGTTTGTGGAGCGCCATCAGTTTGATCATGTGGGGGTCTTCACCTTTTCGCGAGAAGAAGGCACTGCTGCCTATAATCTGCCCGATCAAGTGCCCCATGAAGTGGCTTTAGATCGCCAAGATCGGTTGATGAGACTCCAACAAGGCATTGCCTTTCGCCGCAACCGAGCCCAGGTGGGTCGGATCCTGCCGGTCTTGCTGGAGCAAGAAAATCCTGTCACCGGGGAATTTCTGGGTCGTTCGCCTCGATTTGCCCCGGAGGTGGATGGGGTGATCCATGTTCGGGGGGCGGGATCCCTGAATAGCTTGGTTCCCGTCCGTATCACCCAGGCGGAACCCTACGATCTGTTTGGCCAGATTGAGTCCGACATCTCGGCATCCTTTGACTGGCGTCAGGGATCCCCTGCCTGAATCCTCAATTCGCTATCCTAAGAAAATCAGTCTGCATCATTGCTGAACATCATCATTGCTTTATTAGGATCCCTGACATGGACAAATCTGAGTTTTTGTATCCTCGATACCCCTACAACGGAGAATTCACGCCTGAAAATATGATGTTTAATGCTAACTTGCAGGAATTTAGCCAGCGAGTTGGAATTATTTGTGCGCTAGAGACCAATGGCAAGCTTTCTAGTGTTGAGGCTTATAAACAGATCAAGTCCCTCTGGAAGGTTTTGAAAACCTCCAAAAAGGAGCTAGTGGATAACCCTAGCATGACGAAGAGAGAGGATCTTGGGGATGAAGATACTGATGGATCCGATCTACCTGAGTGAGCTTGATAACCCCATTTTGGTAGAGGCTGATCCAATCAAACGATCAAATGTTCTAATTGGCTGCCTCACTTAATTGAACCAGATCTGCCTCAGGCTAGGACTTTGGCAGAACAAAAATCAAGCAGGAGGCAAAATTTACGGGATTACTCCGTAAAACCACTTAAGCTAGATGGAATTATTGAGAGTTTACGGGATTTGGCAGTCACTTCTGATAATGTCTGCTATGTTCTGAGACATGTTGATGTGGAATCTGCGTGGCCATGTCTCAGGATCCTCCCTTAAATCAAAGGCTGGCTGCGCTCCTGAACACCAGCCCACAGTTGATGGTATTGCCTGATCTGCCAGTGCTGACAGTAGTGGCGCAGATGCAGGAGCAAGGGATCCCTTGGGTCTGGGTGCTGGATCCAGACAATGGCATGAAAGTTGTGGGATCCCTGGCCGGTGAAGATGGGATCCGATTGGCGTTGGCAGGATTGCTCCAACCGGGGATCCCTGTGGTGCAGGCCATGAACACCTCGGTGGTGCAGATCCAGGTGGCTGAGGTGGAGGCACATCTAGACAATCTGGACTCCCTCTGGGATTGGCTGCAAGACCAAAAGGCTCAAGCGGTGGCGGTGGTGGATGAGTCGGGATCCCTGGTGGGGACGATGACGAGAGAACGGGTACAAGAGGCTTGCTGGGCTCACTATCGAGATCTGGACACCCAGCTTCAAGCTGCCCTCAACTTCAAAGATGGTATTGAAAAATCATTCCCGATTGGGGTGGCAGCAACAGATTTCTCGGGTCAGCAAATCTATGTGAACGATGCCTTTGCTGCCATGCTGGGTTGGTCAAAGGCAGAGTTGATGGGACACGGCCCCTTTTGTTACTGGCCAGAAGAAGAACTAGAAACCATTACAAAAGCCCTTCAAGAACGGTTGGATTCCAAAGAGTCCCTCAAGGGATGGGAGCTGATCTTTTGTCGTCGAACAGGGGAGCGATTTCCAGTCCGATTATTGACAGCCCCTTGGCGAGATGGAAAAGATAACCTGATTGGTGTGATCGCTAGCATCCAAGATATTTCGGTTGAAAAACAAATCGCTCAACAGTTAGCTGGTCATCAATATGACTTAGAGCTCTTCTTTCGCCAATCTCTAGATGGCATCTTTTTTATGATGCTTGATCAGCCTATTACCTGGCCCCAAGATGACGTGGAAGGTCAAGAGGAAATTTTAGATTATGTTTTTGATCATCAGCGGATAACTCGGGCTAATCAGGCCATTTTGAATCAGTATGGATTGACCGAAGCAGAGTTTATTGGGTCTACACCGCGAGATTTATTTGCCCATGATGTGGAGTATGGAAAATGGTTGTGGAAATACTTATTTGATCAAGGGCAAGGTCATCAGGAAACCAATGAGCGACGCCAAGATGGCAGCCAAGTGTGGTTCGAGGGGGTCTACATTTGTCTTTATGATGAACAGGGTCGAATTACAGGCCATTTTGGGATCCAGAGAGATATTACAGAACAAAAACGAATCCAGCAGGAGCTTATATCCAGTGAAGAGCGGTTGCGACTAGCAACGGAATTGAGCGAGACGGGCATCTGGGAATTTGCTGTCAGTGATGGGTTGAGTATTTGGAGCCAGAGCCATTTTCGGTTGATGGGGCTAGATCCCCAAATTGATGCCCCTTCGTATCAAACTTGGAAAGATCGGGTTCATCCTGAAGATATCGAGTGGGTGGATGCTGCCTTTGCAAAAGCTCTCAGAGAGCAAACAGTTTTGAAGGTGGAATATCGGCTGGTGCTACCTGATGGATCTGTACGTTGGGTAGTAAACAAAGGCCAAGGGATCTATGACTCTGCTGGACAGCCCATTCGCATGAGCGGGGTATCGTTTGATGTTACCGAGCGCAAGCAAGCTGAAAACATCCAAAACTCATTGGTTGCTGCTATCCCCGATTTAGTGGGGCATATGAGTGCCGATGGGACCCAGCTTCAACTGTTATCCTTTGGGACGATAAAATCTCCCAATCCGGAAAAAGATACAGTCCGTGGAAGTCATTTATCTGAAATATTGCCGCCGGATGTTTATCTCAAGCGGATGTATTTTATTCATCAATGTCTACAAACCCAATCGCTACAGATTTACACCCAAGACTTTGAGCTGGATGGCAAAACCCAGTACGAAGAAGTTCGTGTAGTGCCCTGCGATCAAGACAGTGTTATCTGTATCATTCGAGATGTGACTCAGCGCTTTGAAATGGAGGAACAATTGAGTGAGAGTGAAGAAAAATTTCGTCTATTGGCCGAAAACTCAACCGATCTTGTTATGCGCCATACCTTAGAAGGGATCCATCTCTATGTCTCTCCCTCTTGTGAACAGTTGCTTGGCTATACCCCTCAGGAAATGGTTGGACACTTTGCCTACGACTTTTTTCACCCTGAGGATGTTAAAGAGATCAACTCTTTTCATCAACAAGCCTTACCAACTGTGGAACCCTCGATTTTCACCTACCGGATCCGGCGCAAGGACGGAGCCTATATTTGGTTTGAAACCATTTGCAAAACGATTTGGGATCCTGAAAGTCATCAACCGTTAGAAATCCAAACCTCATCCCGTGATATCACTGAGCGGATGGAATATCAAATAGCGCTTCAGGCGGCAGAAGCTGAGCTGATCTACCAAGTTGAAGTACGGAATGCAGCCCTGATTGAAGCGCTAGAGTATGAATCTTTGCTGAGGATAATTAGCGATCGAGTGCGCGCCAGTTTGAATGAAGCTGAGATCCTCCAGATGGCAGTGGAAGAATTGGGGCAAGGACTTGACCTCAATCGATGTTATGTAAGCCGTTTTAATCAAGATGGCACCCGATTTTATGCAATCCATGAGTGGACAGACGGACTGTCTCCCATTCGAGCTAGATCCTACGATTCTATTGATTCGATCCGGGGTCAGATCCTTCAAGGTCAGACACTACAAGTTTGCCTCCATCAGAGTGAGACAGATTGGATAACTGTTTTGATCGTGCCCATCTGGACAGAATCAGAAAAAATCTATGACTTTATCTCACTCTGTCGCGCCAAAGAGAGTAGTTTTCTTCCTGGGGAAACACGACTAGCAGAGCACGTGGCCAATCAATGTGCCATTGGGATCCGACAGGCACATCTTTATCAAGGGTCTCAGACCCAAGTTACCAAGCTTCAAGAACTGAATCAATTGAAGGAAGATTTTATTCACACCATCTCTCATGAATTGAGAACCCCTTTGACCAGCATGAAGATGGCCCTGACGCTGATAGATATTCATAAACATGATCCGATTAGAGTAGACACCTATCTCAGTATTCTCCGCCTGGAATGGAATCGGGAACTCAATTTGGTCAATGAGTTATTGGAGCTGCAAGCACTGGAATCAGGCACCAGTAACCTTAATCTGAGCAGCATTGATCTCCACACTTGGATCCCCGAATTAATTAGACCTTTCCACCTGCGATGCCAAGAACATCACCAACTTCTTGAAATTGATCTGGATGCGAGTATCCCTGCATTTGTCACCGATGAGTATCTGTTAGGAAGAGTCCTCTTAGAACTGCTCAATAATGCTTGTAAATACACACCTTATCAGGAGTCCATTAGTCTGGCTATCCAATCCACTGAGGCTGGGATTTTGATCACAATTACCAATACCGGCGTCACCATTGATCGGGCTCACCAGATTAAGATCTTTGAAAAATTTCATCGGCTTCCCAAGTTTGATTTCTATAACCAAGGGGGAACAGGGTTAGGACTAGCCTTAGTACAAAAAGTTGTGGAGCTACTAGAGGGAGAGATATCCCTTTCTAGCGCCAATGACATCACGACTTTTGCCATTTGGTTACCCCATAGCACGGGATCCCTGCTTCCCCCAGGCTAAACTCAACCTGCCCGCTGCCAAGTATTAGGATTCCGAGTTGAGTGCAGGGCTCATGTATCCAGGCTGGAGGGCTCGCCGGATCAACCGATCCAAATCCCCCAACTGATCGCGCCCCCGTAGGTCATAGCTGGATCGCACCCAATGGATCCCGTGGGTGGCATGGCAACAGAGGTTGAGCACAGTCTTGGCTAAGCGCCGCCGCCGGGACTGCCGATCTTGGGCTTCATCAAACACCAATCCATTCCAGGCGGGGGTCAAGACTTCGGCATTATACAAAGACCGCCACAGCGACCGCGACCATGCTCCACTAGAGACATCAAACCAAAACTGATGGGCTGTCCTCAGCTCCTGATTGAGATAATCAATCGGCGTGGCAATCAGCAAAGAGCCCCGATAATCCGGTTCAAACAAGCCCCTGGCGGGAGTCTGCCCAGACTGAATCATGGTGACAAAGGCGGCAGCAGAGAGATGGGGCAATGCCCGTTCAAACCGCTGGGCGGTCTCAATTAAGTTCTTCATCAGCAGTTGCGTTTGGGGCTGATAGAGCTGTGTGGTCATGTGCTGTTGAGCACATTGGCTGATCAATGTGGGCAGCGATGGCTCCGGGTGCCGCTGTTGAATACGGATCCAGTCCACTA
Organism: Cyanophyceae cyanobacterium; assembly: GCA_050330615.1. Lineage (GTDB taxonomy): Bacteria > Cyanobacteriota > Cyanobacteriia > Thermostichales > Thermostichaceae > JAAUUM01. Next base: position 11,791 of record JBHJNR010000438.1, on the reverse strand, counting down.
GGGCCTGATAGCGTTCCAAAACCACAAAACCCACCCGCTCTGGCTCAGAAACGGCATCGGCAGATCTGAGATCATGGCGATCAAAACAATAGATATCGCGGGCTAACAGCTGGGCTCGAATGGGATCCAAGAGCAAGACACTACCCAGCACCACCTCCACCTCGCTCAAGGTAGGGATCCGACTTTGGTGAATCACCTCCAGCAGCGTCAGAAAGGCCCGCACCAAAGGGTATTTGACCAGTGCCGGAAAGGGGCTGAGGATAGCCACTGGCAGGGTGTCCAGATGGGTGGCAGCGATTTGCAGCAAGGGTGGCTCAATCCGAGGGGCGAGGATAACGATATCGCTGGGATCCGTGCCAGCATCCAGCAGACGGTGGATCCGTTCCACCATCACTTCTGCTGCCTCAATTTGGGTATCAGCCTCAATCCAATCCAACTCAACCGATTCTGAGGGATCCCCTGCGGATTCAGAGGACACCGGAAAAATCTCCAGCAGCTTCCCCAAGCAGTCAGCCAGCCCATCCGAGTCTGCGTTTGAGGATCCTGGCGCTGCTGTCAGCTGTTGATAGAGTCGTTGCCCCAATTGCATCAAAGGCAGGGATCCCTGGGGTGGCACCCATTCCAGCTCTGTTTGAGTCTGACAAAAGTCCTCAATCAGTGCTGGGATCCCGGTCAGAGTGGCCCCGCCTGCCACCGTCAAGCTGAACCGAACGCTTTGCAACCTCTGCACTGCCTGCTGATAAAAGTGGAGACCCACCCCACTGCTATCCTCCACCTCAGCGACAATCAGATGGTCAAGACTCTGCCAAAATTGGGGTAAGGGCAGAATAACCTGCTCAAACAGGGCAATCTGAGTGCCAAAATCCAGGGATCCACAGGCCAATGCCGCCTGCCGCAACTGCTGCACACAACAACTGACCGCCTCAAAACAGGCCAGCTTAAGTTCATCGCCTGGATCGGGCCAAGCTTGGGTTAATCGCGGCCCAATCTCAGCTGGATCTAACCCTGATGCCCCAGCAATGTAGGCAGCACTGCTGAGCTGATCCCAGATCTGGTAGTCGGGCAGGCCGCTATTTTCAAAGACTGTTGAGTGTTGGGGGCAGATCTGACAGGTTCGAGCTAGCAAAAACTGGGTGAGATCTTTGGGCAAGACCTGCGGATCTAAGAGAGGGGGCACCTGGGGATGCGCCGCCCGTACCGACCCCCAATAGGTGCGCAACTGGCGACCCACAAACCCCAAAAAGGTCTCTATTCGCAGGGATCCACTGCCACTCAGCTCCACCGCCTGAACCTGCTCCCGGAATGCCTGGGCTTGGCGATGGCTCCGTACTAAAACTTGGATCCGCTCAATCTGGCGGGTCTGGCTCACCAACTGCCGATAGTGCTCCACACAGCGCTGCATCAGCTCATGGCCCGTCAGCCCCACCCAGGTCTCTGCTCGTGACATTGCTCCCCCCAATCCTGGTTCCATTGTGCGGGTTTTGCCAGTCTGGATGACAGGATCCCTGAGGATTTAGGGTGCTGGATGCAAGAGAACGAGACCACCATCAAGGCTGGTCATCTCGCTCACTGATGCGTCTGCTTCACTAGAGAATGGGCGATAAGCACGAAAAGCACCCCCCCAGGGAGAACAGGGATCCCTGATGCTTAGCGGCTGGATAACTGGCCCACCGGCTCAAAATTGGCAATCCGGGCAAAGCCCTCTGGATCCAAGCTCGCACCCCCCACCAACGCCCCATCGATCTCCGGTTGGGCCATTAGCTCATCCACATTGTTGGGCTTGACAGAGCCGCCATACTGAATCGGAACACGGGGATCCCGGATTTGCTGACGGATCATGCCAATCACTCGATTCGCCTCGGCAGACTCGCAGGTGTCGCCCGTGCCAATCGCCCAGATGGGTTCGTAGGCAATCACCAGCTCCCCTAGATCGACCCCCTTGAGAGCATGGATGAGTTGATTGGTAATCCACTCGTCAGTTTTGCCCTGATCCCGAATGGCCTTGGTCTCTCCTACACACAAAATGGGGGTGATGCCATGCTTCTGAGCTGCCCGCAGTCGCCAGTTGACCGTCTCGTCGGTTTCGCCAAAAAACTCTCGCCGTTCGCTGTGGCCGACGATCACATACGTCACCCCCAGTTCCACCAGCATCGCCCCGGCAATCTCGCCGGTAAAAGCTCCTGTATCATCCCAGTGCAGATTTTGGGCTCCCAGGGCGACTGTGCTGCCTGCTGCGGCTAGGCTCTGGCCCACAACAGCCAAGTCTGTAAACGGCACACAGAGCACCACCTGAGCAGGCGTAGCCTCGGTGATCTGAGACAAGAACCCGGCCAGAAAGGCTTTGGCTTCCGCCTGGGTCTTATGCATTTTCCAGTTTCCAGCAATGACCGGCGTGCGGTCAGCGGTTGTTACCGCAGTAATTTCAGTGGCCGGCAAAGGCTTCTCCACACATTCTCAGCACATTTTAGTTTACTGGATTGACTCCCATCTGCGTGTGACAAGTTAATGGGGGAGACGTTTCAGCCTTTTTGCAGCTTGGAGATCATTATGAGGTAGACCTACCGATAAACCAGATTGGGTGAACAATAAGAGAGTGCTGGAAAGCATCAGAAAAAGCTGTAGTCGGCGGCAGATTGGCTGTTGAGACGTTGCTCTCAGCAGTCCCCTCCATCACATCACCCCACGCGATCAGCCCCTTTGCGACCGAGCCAACCTCGGGCCAAATAGGTCAACAGCACCAGCACCAATCCCCATTCAAACCAGGCAAACTCATCGCCATAGTAGCGGGGATCCCAGTAGCTAATCGGGCTGCGAAACCGGATCGTCCACTCGAAGGGGAAAAAGAGCAGGGGGCCATCGTCTGTATGAACAAGGATATCGATCAGGGTATGCAGCCCACAGGAGGCCAAAAAGGTCAGCAGCCAGGTGGCCGTCTTGGCAAATCGGTAGCGCAACTGCCAGGTGATCAGGCCGAGGATCCCTAAGAGGGTGGGGGAATGCAGGGCATTGTGAGCGGCAATCCAACCGGGATCCTGAAAGAACAAGGTATGAAATAAGTGCTGCAGGGTCTGCCGGAGCTCCCAGCCCAAGACCATGTGATAGTAGACGACGCCCCCCAAGGTGAGCAGATAAAGGGGTATATCGGGAGCCAGGGATCCCCAAAGTGCCGCTCCCCGCCAAGGCCAGAGGTGAGGCCAGCGTTTGCCCAGTGCTGCGGTGATGATGATGTGAGAGGGGGTATTCACAGCCTGTAGCCTCCTACCATGCCTGCCAGCAAGACAAAGCCCTGGATCACATTAAGCCGAAAGATCTGGCCATACAGACCAGGGCCATGATTGACATTATGCAGCTGCCAGACCTGCCAACCCCATAGCCCGCTACTAAGCCCCACACTGAGAAAATAGACCGGGTGCAACCCCAGATCCCACCCCACCAGCGCCAATAGCAAGGCCGTCCCCAAGAAAAATAATCCAATGGCAGTGGGGGCCAAGCGTCCCAAAAAACGGGCACTGGACTGGATCCCGGCCCGAGCATCGTCCTCCCGATCCGGCAGGGCGTAGACCGTATCAAAGCCCAGCGTCCACAGCACCGTTGCCCCCCACAAGAGCCAGGTGGATCCCGACCACAGCGGTATATCAGGATCCTGCCCTGTCACCGCCGTCCAACTGATCAACACCGCAAATCCCCAGGCTAAGGCCAACACCAACTGCGGCACTGGAAACACCCGCTTGGCACCGGGATACAGCAAGATAACGGGCACAGCGGCGACACACAGCCCAAAAGTGACGGGATTGAGAAACTGAGCCAAGCCCCAGGCACAGAGCAACCCTACCCCGATCAAGATCACCGCCACCCGCACCGAAAGTTGACGCGAAGCCAGAGGCCGCGACCGGGTGCGCTCCACCAAGGGATCCAGATTGCGATCCCACAGGTCATTGACCACACATCCCGCCCCACTGGTGGCCAACGTACCCAGCACCATCACCACCACCAGGATCCACGGCGGTCGCCCCTGCCCCCCCAACACCAGTCCCCAGAGGGCAGGTACCAACAAAATCAGCCGTCCTGTGGGCTTATCCCACCGCAGCAGCCGCACAATCGCCCAGAGGGTGGTGCCGATGGATGAGATTCGAGACTCGTCCATAACCGCTAGTGTCCCTAAGATCTCTCTGAAAAATTCTGTTGCCTATCCATAATCTCATCAATGATCTCATCAATTGTGGCGGGATCCCCAAGCAGCTGACCCAAAGAGCATCCCCCCAGAGCATTTTCTAGGAATATCTCACTAGAGTGACGAAACAGCTTCTCTAGGACTTAACCTCCCAATAACCTTACACAATTACACTCAAATCATTGATTGGACTATGTTTTATTTGTTATTCAAACAATGTGTAGAGGCAAACACAATCTAACTTAATAATTTGTTCTTTATCTCTTGAACTTCCTTCTGTATAAGGAATAAAGCTTGCGATGATTTATATCTATAAGCTGAGAGGTGTGATTTGAGTGGTAGCCTACGGGTGATTTTTTGAATTCACTCACATAGGTGAACATTATGAGTTGGTTAAGACGTAGGACACTCAGTTTCTTCTCATTTCTCATGGCCGGTGCTGTCATCGGTGGTGGGGTTCCTGCCCTAACGCTCTCTCTGTTATCTAACGTGGCCATTGCCCAAGAGGCAGACTTTGATCTTGATGAGCTGATCGCCGCCGCTCAAGCAGAAGGAGAACTGACGGTCTACGACACCTCCAGCCGCATCACGCCCGTCGCAGAGCTGTTCGAAGAAACCTACGGAATCCGCGTCAATGCCACTAAGCTCTCTAACCCTGAGCAAGTGGAGCGGGTGCGTCGCGAAGTCGATGCCGGAAATATCCAAGTGGATGTGGTCGGCCTCAGCGATGGCCCCACTATCGTCAATGAATTGATCCCCCAAGGCTATGTCACCAACTGGGTGCCACCCGATCTGGCGGACTTGATCCCCGAGCAGTTTCACTACCCCCTCACCTATCGCCTGGAACAGCGGATCTTTGGCTACAACACGGATTCCTATGAGTCGTCCCCCATCACCAATATCTGGGAGCTGACCGAGCCAGAATGGCAGGGCCGGGTCATGCTAAGGGATCCCGCCACCACTCCGGCCAATATCGGCTTTTTTGCGGTGCTGACCGAGCATCACGATCTGCTGGCGGAGGCCTATGAGCAGCACTATGGGGAAGAAATCCAACTGAGCGAAGCAAATGCTGGCTGGGAGTTTCTGGCTCGCTTTTTCCAAAATGATCCCATTGTCATGGGTAGCGATGGCGATGTGGGCGATGCCGTTGGGGCTGCAGGTCAGACAGATGCACCCATCGGCTTCTATGTCTACACCAAGCACCGCGACATCGTGGATAAAGACCTGCGCTTGGCGGTGGCCTTCGATGTGGAGCCTTTCATTGGCTATGCCAGCGGCACCCATGTGGTGTTGGTCAACAATAGCCCCAACCCCAATGCGGCCAAGTTATTTGCCCGTTTCTTGATGACTGAGGAGGGGGTGAGTCAGTGGACGGTGAATGACTTGGGCGGCTATTCCCCCAACCCTCAAGTGGGGGTTCATGCTGATGATGAGCTGGGATCCTGGGAAGCTTGGCAGCCTTTTTTGGTTCAACTAGACGATGAACTGACCTGGGCGATTGGCCAGGATGTGCTGGATATGTGGTTTACCTACGCTGCCAAGTGAAGTCCAGTCCTTGCTTGCTTCTCTGCGCTATATCTAGGTCTGTGAATCATCATGACTAAGTTCTATGATCTGGGCTCTCTGTCAGCTCGCCTTGTCTGGAGAGGCAGATGGCGGCGATGGTTAGCTCAGATCATCCGTCTCAAGCATGACCCCACCCCACTGATTGCCCTGGGGCTAATCCTATTGCTGGCCTACCTGGTACTGGGGCCGCTGCTGGCGATCCTCACCACTGGGCTACAGATGCAGTTCCGAGACTCGGCACGGGCAGATATTGAGGCGGGGACTTGGACATGGCACTATGCCGAGCGGGTATTTGGATCCCGCATCTCACAGGTAATGTTTTGGGATCCCCTCTGGCGGACACTGACCATCTCGACAGCCATCCTGACGGGATCCACCTTGATTGGGTTTGGGCTGGCCTGGATCCTGGTGCGGACAGATTTCCCGTGGCGGGAGCGGGTGAGCCAGCTCATGGTGGTGCCCTACATCACCCCGGCTTGGACGTTTGCTCTGGCCTGGACGACCCTGTTCAAAAATCGTCGGGTGGCGGGGCCACCCGGCATCGCCGAAGGGCTGGGCTTTTCGCCCCCCGACTGGTTAGCCTACGGCCCTATTCCCATCATCATTACGCTCATCTTTAGCCTCTTTCCCCTGGCCTTTTTACTGTTTGGCAGTGCGCTGCAATCGGTCGATACTCAACTGGAAGAGTCAGCCCAGATGGTAGGGGCTTCGCGGCCCGTCATTCTGCGACGGATCCTGTTGCCGTTATTACTGCCTGCCCTGATGTCATCAGGGCTATTGATTCTCTCTCGTACGCTGGGATCCTTTGGCACCCCCTATTTGCTGGGATCCCCTGTCCGTTATACCGTCTTGGCCACCTCGCTGTATGGGGCAATCCAACGGGGAGAGCAGGGGGTAGCCAGTATTTTGACGATGGTGATTATCCTGTTGGGTATCACGGTGGTTGGCTTGGATGTGTATGTGATTAAAGAGGCACGCCGTTTTGTCACCATCTCCGGCAAGGGATCCGGACAGAGTCTTAGCCCGTTACGCCACTGGCGGATCCCGGCCATGCTTCTTGTCTATGGCGTATTGTTCATCGCCCTGGTATTGCCGGTGGGAACGCTGGTGCTCTCCACCCTCACCCGTCGCCCTGGCTTTTTTCGCTGGGAAGATCTGACGCTGGTGTATTGGATTGGCCAATCGGTGCCCGGTTTCACGGGCGAATCAGGGGTGTTGCGCAATCCTGCTATCTTGCGAGCTGCCTGGAATAGCCTGTCCATTTCCACAATGGTGGCGGTGCTGGCTGGGGGGCTGGGTACTTTCATCGGCTATGTGGCGGTGCGCTATGGCCAGAGCAAAGTGGCTCTCTATCTGCGGCAGCTATCGTTTTTGCCCTATCTGGTGCCCAGTATTGGTTTTGGGGCGGCCTATCTGACTCTATTTGCGGTGCGCCGGGGGCCAATTCCTGCTCTATATGGCACTATCTGGCTGGTGGTCTTGGCCATGTCCATCAACTATTTGCCCTTTGCGGCTCGGGCGGGCACAGCAGCCATGATGCAGCTGGGGCTGGAGCCAGAAGAGGCGGCAATGGTGAGCGGTGCCCCCTGGTGGACACGGTTTCGCCGCATTGTCATCCCGATTCTGAAACGAACCCTGATTACGGGCATCATCCTACCTTTCATCTCCGCCATGAAGGAGCTGGTGCTGGTGGTGTTTTTAACCACCCCTGGGTTGGAGCTATTGACCACCCAAACCCTACGCTACATCGACTATGGCTTTACCCAACTGGCCAATGGGGTGGTGGTGATTATCATCGTCATCATCTCAATTTTGGTGCTGATGTTGCAGTGGATCACGGGTAGTGGCTTAACCAGTAGTTTACGAGGCAACTAGGTATGGTAGCTATCTCTCTGCGACAGATCACCAAGATGTTTGGCGGATCCACCAAAGCGGTGGATGCCCTCAGTTTGGATATTCCCAATGGGGAGTTTGTCAGCTTGTTGGGGCCTTCTGGCTGCGGAAAAACCACCACATTGCGGATGCTGGCTGGTCTCGAGGATCCGACCTCAGGTGAGATCTATCTGGGGGATCGCCCGATCTTTTCGTCGCAAAAAGGGATCCTGGTGCCGCCCGAACAGCGGGGGATGGGCTTGGTGTTTCAGAGCTATGCCCTTTGGCCCCATATGAGCGTGTTTGACAATGTGGCATTTGGCTTACAAATGCAGCACAAATCGCTCTCTGAGCAAAAGCGGATTGTGGGTGAGGTGCTGACCTTGATGCAAATTGGTGAGCTGGCCCAACGCTACCCTCATCAGCTCAGCGGGGGGCAGCAGCAGCGGGTAGCTCTGGCCCGCAATGTGGCCATGCAGCCCCAGGTGCTGTTGTTAGACGAACCCTTGTCCAACCTGGATGCTCGCCTACGGCTGGAGATGAGATCAGAGCTGAAACGTCTGCATGCCCAGTTGGGCAACACGATGGTTTTCGTCACCCATGACCAACTGGAGGCCATGACGCTTTCCACCGCGATTGCAGTCATGCACCACGGCCAATTGCAACAGTATGGATCCCCAATGGAGATCTATCACCAGCCCATCAACCGCTTTGTGGCCAGCTTTGTGGGTAGTCCCCCCATCAATCTGGTGGATCTGGAGCCAGGGGATCCTCTGGCCCAAGGGTTACAAGACGACCTCAGACGGTGGGGATCCTCTGTGGCGGCGGTGGCGACAGTGGGCTTTCGGCCCGAAGTGGTGGGGATCCATGCGATAGAAGAGTCCATCTCATCCCACTGTTGTCAGATCGTAGGCCAGGTGGAAACCATCTTACCCACCGGCCCCGACTGGATTGTGCAGGTCAAAGCTGGGATCCATCGCCTCACCTGCCTCTGCCACCAGGAGCCTGCCGTGGGCATGGGGGATCCCTGTCAGATATCAGTCCGTCACGACGCTTTTCATCTATTTGATAGTCAAGGGCTCCGGGTGAGCAGTCTGCCAGCCCAGGAACCAGTCAGGATTTAGCCCCACTCCCCCCACCTGCAAGCATCTGAGGAATGACTTTCAGCAGCTCTGGAAAATCATCCAAAGTCATCAGAGCCTTGGCCCCCGGATCAGGTCGAAAGCCTATCGTTGGGATCCCAACGGCTTCAGCCCCGGCTAACTCTTTCGCATCATGCCCCACAAAAATCGCTCTTTGGGCCGGGATCCCCAGGTGCTGGAGGGCTGCTTCATAGATCTCTGGCTTGGGTTTGCGATGCCCAATCTCTGTCGAGAGAATGATGCTATCCCAGACATGACCAAAGCCCCCCCGCTCAAAATAAGCAAGTTTATCGCTTAGGGTCAGTGACGTATTGCTAACCACTGCTAATCGGTAGCCCTGTTGTCTCAATGTGGCGAGGGTGGCGGCGATGCCCTCAGGATAGATAATATCCTCGCTGGCTTGCTTCATCATCTCGATCCCCGATTGGATCCGCTCTTCATGGTCAATGCCGTACAGCATCACCTTACGGCGACGATACTCCAACAGAGAAATCTGCCCCCTTTGGGCCAGCTCCTCTAGGGCCAAGACCTGCTGCGGTGGCGGCATTTCTCCAGCTTGCAGAAAAGCAGCCTCATGTTGCCCCTTGCGAGGGCGAGAGTAGAGCACCCCGTCCGCATCAAACAGGATCCCGTAGGCTGGCTCGATAGGGGGCAGATCAGAGGAAACCCAATCCAAAACTTCTCGAAGGGATCCAATCACGCCATCCGGATGTCCAAAGGACGCTGGCACCTGCTCCGGCAGCTCAGAGCTATCGCTGGGCTGCGTGTAGTCATGCTGAATCTTGAGCACCGCACCCAATCCAGCCCGTCGGGATCCCAGTACATCCCGTGAGATCATATCCCCCACATATAAACAGTGACGAGTGGGCACCCCTAATAGACGAGCGGCATGGTGAAACAGGGCCGGATCCGGCTTACGGCGACCATAGCGACTGGAGAGAACGATGGCCCCAAAGGATTGCTCAATGCCATAGCTCTGCAAATCAGCAGGCACCTGTCCCCACGAAAGGGTATTACTGATGATCCCTAGCCGGATGCCTTGCTCAGATAGGGTTTTGAGAACCTCCGGCACCTCTGGGCGCATCTGCCGACGGACATAATAGCGATCAACCCAAGTGGCCAACTGATCAGAGAGATCTCCCAAGCAGCTCCATGCAACCGGATCCTGAGTTTCCCAATCTGGGAAAACAAACTGTTGCCAGATCTCAGTAGGAGTAAGTTCGATCTGACGAGGGAGACTCCAGCGGCGATAGGATTGAATGCCCGATTTGATGTGCTGATAAAGAAGATCAGTGACCTCCAGCTCTGGAGGCAGGATCTTGGCCTCTCGCAGGAGTGCCTGAATAGACTCAGTCGCCTGAAAAGCCTGGGCAGGATCCACCTGTTGGATATCGAGAGTTCCTCCCACGTCAAATAAAACGGCTTTGATGGGGTCTATGGTCAAAACAGATCCTCCTCTTCATGTTTAGTCAGGCTCTGACCTTAAGCCAATCCCTTCCACAGGATCCCTTGGGTGAAGATCACGGACACCACCACAAACCCGGCCAATAAACCTAAGGCGAATCCCAGGGTCAAATTCCCATAGGGAGCAGCCATCACCACAAGTGCCGCTCCCCGCCAAGGCCAGAGGTGAGGCCAGCGTTTGCCCAGTGCTGCGGTGATGATGAGAGGAGAGGAGGTAATCATAGCCTGTAGCCTCCTATCATGCCTGCCAGCAAGACAAAGCCCTGGATCACATTGAGCCGAAAGATCTGGCCATACAGACCAGGGCCATGATTGACATCATGCAGCTGCCAGACCTGCCAACCCCATAGCCCATTGCTAAGCCCCACACTGAGGAAATAGACTGGGTGCAACCCCAGATTTTACCCCACCAGCGCCAAGTGGATCCCGACCACAGCGGTATATCAGGATCCTGCCCTGTCACCGCCGTCCAACTGATCAACACCGCAAATCCCCAGGCCAAGGCCAACACCAACTGCGGCACTGGAAACACCCGCTTGGCACCGGGATACAGCAAGATAACGGGCACAGCGGCGACACATAGTCCAAAAGTGACGGGATTGAGCAAATCCTCTCCTACCTCATGACCACTTTCTGGGATCCTGAGAAGGGCTTAGACTAGGCTGCCCCTGCATAAGGCTCTATCATGATTCGTCTTTTGTTGGTCAATCCCAATAGCACCGTTGAGATGACCGAGCGAATGGGCCTCACCGCCAGAGCTCTGGTAGCCGACCAAGCAGAGATCGTGCTGCGGACCAATACTGAGGGGCCACCTGCCATTCAGGGATCCCGTGATGGGGTGCTGGCGGCACCAGGTCTACTCCAGATCTTGGGCTCGGAGTCTTTTAATGCCGGGGTGATTGCCTGCTTTGATGACACGGCTTTAGCGGCAGCCCAAGAGATCTGCCCTGTGCCGATAGTGGGGATCGGGCAAGCCAGTTTTCATGCGGCTTGCTTGTTGGCTCGGCGATTTGCGGTGCTTACCACCCTGCCCATCTCAGTCCCAGTGATTGAAGATAATCTGCAACGCTATGGATTGGCGGGCCGATGTCAGGGGGTGGTGGCCAGCGGGATAGCAGTGCTGGATCTGGAACGGGATCCCGAGGGATCCACTGCCCACTTGATCGAGGTGGCTGAGCAGGTGCTGGTGAGGCTATGCCCGGATGTCTTGGTGCTGGGTTGTGCTGGCATGACAGGGATGGCTCAAAGCCTGACGGCCAAGCTGGGGATCCCTGTCATCGATCCGGTTATGGCCGCTATCTCCCTGGCGTTGGGATTGGTTGGGCTTATTTCTTCTGATGCTCTTGCCGAGGCAGGGAGATCAGAACGATTGCGACTGTGATTGGATCTTTACCAACAGGCCAGGAATCCTGGAATCTCCAGATTGCAATTACAGGCGACAATGAGATGTGAAGATCTGTTGAGGGATCCCAATTGTCAGCTTCTGAGATTCAAACGGTAGCATCGCTGTTGACGGTGGAGAGCCCTCTCCAGTTGGTGGGGCGGACGCCATTGATCCGGCTACGCAAGATCGCCC
>JBHJNR010000437.1:0-4180 GCA_050330615.1 Cyanophyceae cyanobacterium | reverse complement strand
GCTCGGGCTGGATATGACCTGCGCCTGACGAGAGAGCAGGTCTCGCGTCTCTGGAAAGATGCGATTGGTGGCAACAACTTTGTTCATTCAGTTTTTCTTGTCCAACAAAGGTCTGTCTGTATTCAATATTCAATCTTCAAGGGGAATGCAATGAGAAAGAAAAGCGGGGAAGACTTTGCACCTTCCCCACCAAAGAATCACTTGAGGGACTTGCGTAACAGGGATCCAAATCCATCCACCAGAACCACACAGGCGAGGATGGCCAACAAAATGGCAGAAACCTGATCGTATCTGAGCAGCCGCAGTGCGGCCATCAGCTCAAATCCGATGCCCCCAGCCCCGACAATGCCGAGCACAGCAGAAGCCCGGAAGTGATATTCCCACCGATAGATGGTGATATCAGCCAACTGGGGCAACACCTGCTGCAACACCGCATGGAGAATGACCGTCATAGGGCCACAGCCCGCCGCCCGCGCCGCCTCAATCGGCTTGGGATCCACATGTTCAATCGCTTCGGCATAGAACTTGCCCACCATGCCCACCGAGTGCAGGCCCAGAGCCAAGACCCCCGGCAATGCGCCAAAACCCACCGCAGCCACAAACAGCACCCCCAAGATCAGCTCTGGCACCGAGCGGAAAAAAGAGAGCAGAATACGGGCGACTTGGTAGACGGCGGGATTGGGAGAGATATTGGGAGCAGCCAGCAGGGCCAGCGGTAGCGATAGCACCACCGCAAAGGCTGTGCCCGCAATCGACATGGCCAACGTATCAATTAGGGGACGGATCCAAAATTGCCAGCGGGAAAAATCCGGCGGGATCATCTCCGAGAACAGTTGCGATATGGCAGGGCCTCCCTGCAACAGACGCTGGGGGTCAAAGAAGCCCGTGATCCACAGGGCTATTAAGCAGACCCCAATCACGATTCCACCCACCAGCTTGCCCTTGAGGGAGGCTTTGGCTTCTTCCACCAGGATGGTGCTATAGACACTTTCTGAAGATAGAGCTGTCATGGCTTAGATCTCCTCCAGGTTGAGACCCAGGATTTGGGCCATCTGTCGCAACACGTTATAGGCGGCATCGTCAATGGGATCCAGTCGTTCTACCCGAAATAGATCGATGATTTCCGGATCATCCAATTCCAAGAAGGCAGAGCGAATCTCCTCTTTGAGAGCGGGATCCAGATAGCCTTGGAGAGTCAAAGGATAATTGGGCAGCGGATCGCTATAGCCCAACACCCGCAACTGGCTGGGATCAATCCGCCCATCGTCCACTAGCTTCTCAAAAATCTGCTCAGACAACCCACCTGCAGGCACCTGTCCCGAGGCCACCGATCGCGCCACCGCGTCATGCTGACCCAAGTGAACCACCTCATAATCCACATCACCAACCAGCCCAGCGTTGGCCAAGACCGTCCGGGGGGCCAAGTGGCTGGAGGTGGAGGCTTGATCCCCAAAGGCAAACGGTCTGCCCCGCACATCGTCGTAGGTCTCGACAGGGCCATCAGCTGTGGCAATCAAGATGGATCGATAGGTGGGGGATCCATCCACCACTCCCACGGCAAAGGGTTCGATCTCAGGGGCGCGGGATTTGGCCAACACATAAGAGAGAGGGCCAAAATAAGCGATCTCGATGCGACCAAAGCGCATGGCCTCGATCATGGAGGAGTAATCGGTGGTGACGACGATCTCAATCTCCCGCTCTAAACGCTCCTCCAGATAGACCTTGAGAGGCTGGGCATTTTGAATCAGGGTGGAGGCATTCTCATCGGGCAGCAGCGCCACCCGCAAAAGGTCAGGATTGCTGTTGTGATTATCAGAACGGGCGGGCAATGTAAAAGCGACCCCAAGAGCAGCAAGGGCTGCAACGGCATAGCGACGAGTCAGGTTCATGAGATGTCTCCTTTGAGATGAATAAAAGATGAACAAGAATAGGAAATGAACGGTTTAAACAGGTGTTTTTTCTGGTTAGGAAATGAACGGTTTAAACAGGTGTTTTTTCTGGTTTTGACCACCACAACCAAGGCCGATAACGACCGTAGGAAATCTGTCAGTAGCTACCGAGCCACCGTCAGCTGTGTGGAGGTGCCGTAGATCTGATGCAAAGCCTCTGGCCCCAGATCCGCCGGGATCCCGCGAAAGACAATGCGCCCGCCGGATAACCCAACGATCTCATCGGCAAAGCGACGGGCCAGATCCACCTGATGCAGGCTGACGATGGCGGTGATGCCATCCTCGGCACAGATGCGCCGTAGATCCCCCAGTACCCGCTCGGCAGTACCGGGATCCAGGCTGGCTACGGGTTCATCCGCTAGCACCAGCGTGGGTTCTTGGGCCATCGCCCGCGCCACCCCCACCCGTTGCTGCTGTCCGCCCGAGAGTTGATCGGCCCGATCGAGCGCCCGATCCAGCAAGCCCACCCGCTCTAGTGCCCCCAATGCGATCATTCGATCGCGCTGTGGCAACGGAGCCAAGGTGCGCAGCAGGTTGTGGCGGGCCAACCTCCCGGTCAAAACATTGGCCAGGGCAGTCATGCGGCCAATCAGGTGATGGTGCTGAAACACCATGCCCGTCATGCGACGATGTGCCCGCAAAGATCGCATGTCCTTAAAAATGGAGCCACAGTCATCCCGGAGCACATCCCCTTCACTGGGCCGCACCAATCCATTCAGACAACGGAGCAGGCTGGACTTACCCGCCCCCGATGGCCCCAACAGAACCACAAATCGGCCTGGGGTGATGCGCAGGGATGTTTTGTGGAGAGCCGTCACCCCATTGGGGTAGGTGACAGCAAGATTTTCGACCCGAATCACAATGGATCTCCTTCATCTGGTTATGGAAAGGTTATGGCCAGGAAAACGTTTGATTAAGGCGAACAAATTTGATTTCCGTTTGATTCTACCGAACACTTTGCTATTGTCAAATAGTGTTCTGGAACACATGGATCCCCTCACAGAGTATTGGCCTCAAAACCTCGATCTAATCTGCTGTTGTGTGGTAATCTGCCTCTAGCTATGCTCTTTGTTGAAATAATTTAGTAGGTTCATTTCACGTTTTAGATTTGGGATCTAGAGTTTTAGTATTAGATTAAAAATCCTGTAGATATCTTTTTTTAGTTTCTTTTGGGTGATTCTATTTACGCGAAAAAAGATTTGATCGAGTCGTTAATCCATCTATCATTGGCTTATCAAGCACCTTATGACTCACTCTGATCCTGTTCAGCAAGAGTATTCTCAGCTGGCCGCAACCTATGACCGTCGCTGGTCTTTTTATATCGAGGCCACCCTGTGGGAAACCCTTCAGCGGGTAGTCATCCAGCCTCAAGATCGAGTATTGGACTTGGGTTGTGGCACGGGATCCCTATTGGGTCGACTCTATGACCGTTTCCCGGAGACATCCTTGGTGGGCTTGGATCCCTCAGCGGAGATGCTGTCAGTGGCCCGACAGAAATTGCCTGCCTCTGTTGATTTCAGGCTCGGGAGTGCGGACGGGATCCCGTTTGAGAATGAAAGCTTTGATGTGCTGATATCCACCAATGCCTTCCATTATTTCCGTCATCCATCGCAGGCTATTCAGGAGATGATTCGAGTCCTTAAACCCCAGGGATCCCTGATCATTACCGATTGGTGCCATGACTACCTCACCTGCCGGATCTGCGATCTCTTTCTGCGCCGATTCAATCAGGCTCATTTTCGCACTTATGGCGTGGATGATTGCCAAATGTTGTTAGAGACTGAGACCCTAGACCAGATTTTAGTTGAACGCTATAAAATCAACTGGCTATGGGGAATGATGACGGCAACAGCAATCAAAAAAACAGCCTGAAGAGTGGACGAATTTACTACTCTGAGATCCAGGCGAACCAGATTCCCGAGGATGAGTGGGCCTCTTAGAAAATGGTGGGAAAGCAAGAAAAGCGCTCTATGACTCAGGGACGGTTTCATCTCTCTCCTCAACGGCTCGAAGGGGCAAGAAGTGGAGTGCCCCAGTTCCTGAGACGGGGGGAGAAAAAGCGCAAACGGGACAACGCCGCCGATCCCAACGCTGCCAAAAGGGCTCAAACCGGTAGTGGGGATCTGTCCTCACGATAGGATCAGGGCAGCCCCTCATCCCCATTGTCAATCAATGCCTGATAGTTCTCTTTCTTCTCCCACTGCCCCAAACTCAGTGACCCTGGGATCCTC
>JBHJNR010000436.1:0-3898 GCA_050330615.1 Cyanophyceae cyanobacterium | reverse complement strand
TCCACCCCAGCTCCCGCTGCACCAGCCCCGCAGGATATCCAATCCACCAACATCTTGGATGACAGTGCTGCACAGCCCGCTTATTCCCCCCTTCCGCCTCGTCCTGCGCCCCAACAACTGGCTCCCAATTCCTGGGGAACTGCCTCAGCTGAGTCTCGTTCTTCATCTCGTCAGGACGCTGGCCGCAAGGATCCCGCTGGGTCAGCCGAGTCAGGCGTTGTCCTCGGTCGATCCTTTTGGCAGCAGTGGGTGGTGGCCAATGCCTTAGGCTACCTGCTGGGACTGATTTCCTCTGGTTTTGGCTGGGGACTGTTGCAGCGGATGGCGTTACAACGGTCAGGCTTGCGGGTGAGCTGGTGGTGGGTCTGGGGCACCATGTTGGCCTACCTACCCAGCTATGCCATTTTGGGGGTCTTTTTTCTGGGGGTGGAGTCTGCTGCTCAAGTGCAGAACTTGAGTGAGGACGAATACCATATTTTGCTGGGGGCAGCGACCTTGGCCGGGTTCATGATTCAGGCTGGGCTGGTCGGCTTGATCCAGAGTTTGGTGTTGCAAAAACGCTTGCGCAGATCTTGGCTCTGGATTCTTGGCACGTTGGTGGCCACCTTTGCGGCTTTTTTCTTCGGCTCGATCTCGCTGGGATTACTAAGCTTAATCTTTGGCAATGAGATCCTCTGGCTGATCTTCTTTGTCATCCTGGGAGCCTTTTATGGCATCGGATCGGGGCTGGTGCTGATCTGGCTCAGCCGCTATCGAGCTGGTTAACCGCTTCATCCATCGTTCTAGGCATGGCTAAGCTTATCTAACAGATTGTTACCAGATGTCCCCTGGTGTCTTGCTCCCCATGACAGTTGAGTGGGAATATCAGTAAACTTTGCACCTTTTGAGCAGCTCAGGTAGTCGCTATGTCCACGGCATCGAATCCCACCTCCACGCCAGGATCCACCCCTCAAACCACCGGGGATCTACTTTTGCGAGCTGCCCGTGGTGAGACCTTGGCTCGCCCTCCTGTCTGGATGATGCGTCAGGCCGGACGTTACATGGCCGTCTATCGCGCCCTCCAGCAAAAATACACCTTCAAGCAGCGCTGTGAGCAGCCCGAGCTAGCCATCGAGATCTCCCTCCAACCCTTTCGGACGTTTGCCCCTGATGGGGTGATCATGTTCTCGGATATTTTGACCCCCCTCGATGGCATGGGGATCCCGTTTGAGCTGGTGGAGCACCAAGGCCCCGTCATTGATCCCCCCATCCGCACCGCTGCCCAGGTGGAGGCCGTCCGCCCCTTGGATCCCGAGGAGAGCCTGCCCTTCATCCGCGAGATCTTGACCACGTTGCGGCGTGAGGTGGAGGGCGAAGCCACCCTGCTAGGTTTTGTGGGATCCCCGTGGACATTGGCCTGCTATGCCATCGAAGGACGCAGCTCCAAAGACTATGCCACCGTCAAGCGCATGGCCTACACCGAGCCCCAGTTGCTGCACAGTCTGCTGCAAAAAATGGCCGACAGCATCGCCCGCTATGTTTGCTATCAGATCGAGTGCGGTGCCCAAGTGGTGCAGTTGTTTGACACCTGGGCCGGCCAACTCAGCCCCATCGACTACGAAACCTGGGCCTTGCCCTACGAGCGCTCCATCGTCGATCAGGTCAAAAAGGTCTACCCCGATACCCCTCTGGTGCTCTACATCAACGGCAGTGCCGGTTTGCTAGAACGCTTACCTCGCTCCGGTGTGGATCTGATCAGCCTCGACTGGATGACCGATATGGCCGAAGCCCGCCAACGGCTGGGGGCCTCTGTGCCGGTGCAGGGCAATCTGGAGCCGATGGTACTACTGGGATCCCCGGAGCTGATCCGGGAGCGGACGCTGGATGTGATCCGCAAGGCTGGCCCCACCGGCCACATCATGAACCTGGGCCATGGGATCCATCAGACCACCCCCGAGGCCAATGTGCATCACTATTTTGAGACCGTGCGAAAATCCGCAGAGCTGCTGGCCTCCAGCTAACTCAAACTGGTACACTATAGATTGAGTTAGCTTCGGGATGTAGCGCAGCTTGGTAGCGCGCTTGCTTTGGGAGCAAGATGCCGCAGGTTCGAATCCTGTCATCCCGATTCCCCTTATACCCCTTGATATCGGGTAAGTGGATTTGAGTGTTCATAGGTCAATCAGTTTGCTGGTGGGCTTTATTGGCGGTTTTGAACTGATCAGAGCCAGCCGCGCTGGTTCATGGCATTGAGCAAAAGGCCATAGGCTTGGAGACAGTCAGAACCCTGGGATCCCGTGGTGAGGCAGATTTTGCGTGTCCAGCCAAGAGACGATAGGCAACCCGGATATTGCCGCCTGCCAAGCCTGAGCTATCTGGACAAATCGCCACAGTAGGCTCTGACATTCCTTCTGGAGAGCGTCTACTTTAATCTGAAACTCCTCTGGATCCGGTTGCTCTGATGGGATAGGTGGAGATAAGAGCTTTGATTCATGCCCGTAGGAGGCTTGCTCGATTGGCAACTGGTCGCAAGAT
Organism: Cyanophyceae cyanobacterium; assembly: GCA_050330615.1. Lineage (GTDB taxonomy): Bacteria > Cyanobacteriota > Cyanobacteriia > Thermostichales > Thermostichaceae > JAAUUM01. Next base: position 1,384 of record JBHJNR010000436.1, on the reverse strand, counting down.
TCTTCCAACTGGGTACCGCCATAAGGATCCTCAAGCAGATGCTCCATCTGGGAAGCCTTATGGGGCATGGGCACCAGAGAAAGGGATCCCTTGGAACGAGTCAGAGCGACATAGAGCAGATTGCGCTCCTGCTGGATCTGCCAGTCCTTCTCAGCCAGGAAGGTAGCGGGCAGGGCATCAGATTTCAGGAGAAACACCCGGTCTGCCTCAATTGCAGCATCTCGGCCCTCCTGCTCGTAGCGTTCAGTCTGGATCCCGACATATTCTTCAAGATCTGAGATGAAGGATCTTGGGAATTGGTTGGAGACTTCTTTGACTAGAGCAGTGAGCAGGGATCCAATATCTCGCCCTCGAACTTTGGCAGGGATCCCGTGATGGATGACCAGTTTGAGGCAGAGACCCACAAGGGGAGCAGTGAAGCGGCAGAGGATCAGATCTCCCGGTTGGGTTGTCTCCTTGATGTCTTGGGGAGGGATGACATGGATTTCATCCTTGGGAGCATCATCTTTGGCCTCGATTTGGGGGACGAGGTTTTTTGCCAGTCGGACATGGGATTTAGGACAGCGGTAGGTGATGCTAAGCGGGAAAAGGGTGGGATTGATGGCCTGTTGGATCCGTGTCCAGGATTGGTCATCTGAGCCTGCAAAGCCGAATATTGCTTGTTGGGGATCCCCGACAAAAACCATGCGGTCTGTCTCACTGGGCAGCTTGAGCACGAGATCCAGTTGTGCACGGCTCAAGTCTTGAGCTTCATCTACTAGCACCCAATCTTTAGGTTTGGGTTGGAGATTCTGGAACAGCGACCACAATAAAACAGGGAGCCGGCATCAAAGCGAAAGTCTGCTTCAGGGAATGCGGCTATGCAGCATCGGGCGGTGCCGACCAGCGGCTCTGGGCCGGGCTCTGACACTGGCCTTCCAGAACAGTGGCGGCCAGAGGGAGCGGCGGGTTCAGTGAACCGGCAAGTTGACCAAGCGGGGCGCCTGATCGGCCGGAGCGCCGTTCGTGTTTTGCCGTATTCTATGTTCGACCATTGCGACGGAACCGCTTGAACTCAAGGCTGGCCTGGTTCGATCGGTGGTCCCCCAGATTGATCGTTCAACGCAGCCAGGTATCCGGTGGCAAAGGCCATATCCGAGATCGACCGCATCACGGTGAATTCCGAAGAGGGCACGAAACCCCAGTAACCGTTGTAGGTCTCATTGTCAGGGCGCTGGTGGAACAGGGGCCAGACATAGGGCTCCATGTCGTCGTGATACCAAACCCGGCCGTCCAGCCCATAGCGGCTTTCGCCATAGATCACGATGCCCGGTGGCGGGTCGCGCCCCAGGCTGTCTGCGTCTGCAAGCAGGATTTCCTGCGGGCTGCGGACGCCGTCAAGGCC
>JBHJNR010000435.1:0-18222 GCA_050330615.1 Cyanophyceae cyanobacterium | reverse complement strand
GTCGTTGCATGGCGGAGAGCCCAAATTGGGCGGCGGTGGGGCGGATACGTTGCAGCGCCCGAGGCTGATGAGTATAGCCTGTTACCCGACAAAAGCCCTCTGCCATCAATGCGGCTTGATTGTAACCCCGCGTCTTCACCTTGTCGGCATGGAGCGGAATCGGCACAACCGCAAACGGTCGTTGAGTGGAAGGTTTGGAGCGCGGCGATGGGAGCATGGACTCTTGCCGCCACGTCTGTCCCAGCCATTCCCCCAGTTGGATCCCAATAGTGGGGTGGCGCTCATATTTGAGCTTCTGCAAGGCTCGCCGCAAAGCCCCTTCGTAGGATCCCCACGTGTACAGGGGCACCGGAGAATTTGTCGAGGCGGGGTCATGCCAAGGGCTAAATCGCTGCTGCTGGAGCTGAAGGCGGCAATCATGGCAAAAGCAGCGTTCGCCTGACTGCACCGATTTGCCACAGACTGGGCAGGGGGGAACAATCAACCAGTCCCAGAATCCCACCGGACTAAACCTCTGTCAGTTCTGAGTCGGCCTGCTCTGAAGGGGTGGGATCCCCGCTTGAGGTGACGATCTCGACACCATAGGACGTGCCCAGCCGTGTTGCCCCAGCCTGAAGCAGGTTGATGGCGTGCATGGGTGTGCGGATCCCTCCGGAAGCCTTAATCGGGATCCCTCCTTGGGTAAGCTGCCATAACAACCGCACATCTGCCTCTGTGGCTCCCCCTGTCCAGCCGGTGGAGGTTTTCAAAAAAGCTGCTCCCGCCTCAATGCAGAGTTGACCCAGAGTCTGTTTTTCCTCGTCGGTGAGGAGAGCGGTTTCTAAGATGGCCTTGATGGGAACTCCCGTGGCCTCAACAATGGTTCCCACCTCGGCGTGGAGAGCATCCAACTGCCCCGCCCTCAATAGGGTCAAGTTGAGCTTGAGGTCTAGCTCTTGCGCTCCATGTTCTACCGCCAACTGCGCTTCATGCAGTTTCACTTCTGTTAGTGATGTGCCCAACGGAAAGCCCACCACCGTTGAAACCAGCACCCGAGAACGATAGAGCCGCTCTGCTGCTTGTTTGACATGACAAGGATTGATGCAGACGCTGGCAAACCGATACTGCTCGGCAGCGGTACACCACTGCTCCACCTGATCAGGGGTGGCGGTCGGGGTCAAGAGGGTGTGGTCAATATGGCTGGCAATATCCACCTGCTCCATGCGGTGCCGTGAGGCGTGATCTTCTTGGGACTGTTGAGAAGCCATCGGCATCCTTGGGTGATTCCTTGTCGTGGAGTGGCAGTAGTGCTGCTAAGAAATGCTGTGAGGGAAAGGTGCAAAGAAGTAGGGATGCGCAGACTCAGGGGGAAGAACAAGGGGTGATGCCAACGCCCACAAGAATCAAAAAACTGTCTATCGGATCCCTGTGCCATAGGCTATCACCTCAACCAAAGCCATCCCCTCATCCCCCACCGCATCATTGAGATTGGCGGTCTCGATGCGAACATTGACGATCTGGGTGGCTCCCCACACCAGTGCCGATTCCTTCATCCGCAAGATGGCCTCCCGGCGACTTCGATCCAGCAATCTCTGGAACCCAGGGATCTCGCCGCCAAACATCACCGACCAAGCGGCCACCATGTGCCGAAAATAATCGCTGGATATCACCACACAACCCACAAAAAGCTGGGCCTGTCGAGCTTTAGGGATCGGTGTTTTGGCCCCAATCGTGACCAGTAACAGTCGTTGGGTCAGACGTTCTCGCGCTTCCAGTTGGGCATAGTGGCGGCGTTCCACATAGCCTCCTACCCCGAATCCCAGCACCATCAAAAAGCCAAAAATCCCGAAGGTGAGGATAAAGTCCAGCATTAGCGCACCTTCACAGCGGTGCCGTAGGCATACAGTTCGGCGGCTCCAGCGGCAACGGAGGAGGTGGCAAACCGAATATTGACAATGGCATTGGCTCCCAATTGCTGGGCTTGCTGGGTCATGCGCTGCATGGCTTCTTCCCGAGACTCTTGTAGCAGCTCGGTATAGGCTTTCATCTCGCCACCAATCATGTTTTTGAATCCTGCCAAAATATCCTTGCCCAGGTGCTTAGCCCGCACAGTGCTGCCCTGTACCAGACCATAATGCTCCACGATTTGCTTACCGGGCACCCCTTCTAACGTGGTCAAAATCATCGCATCTCCTGCGGTAGCCTGCCCGCTATGCTATCGACATTACTGTGACATTGTTTCGCCTCTCAAAACCACCCTCACCAGCAGAGAAGTTGACATTATTGAACCCTTGCACCCTCCTGCCTACGCGGGATCCCCTGTGTCCCTGGTGACTTGTGGTATAGGCTAGTGAAGTCCGGTGATGGAGGCTACTGCCCATGAATTCGCCAGTCCCCAATTCCCCCAGCGGTGACTCGATGCAGCGTTATGCTGGCCGTCGCGGGTCTCAGGCATCGGGCCGTACCCCTTCTTCTCCTATCCCGTTGGTGATCGCTGGTTTTGTGGGTGGGCTGCTCACCACAGCAGTGGTTTGGTGGGTAGGGATTGGGCCGCAGCAGACCATGTCCCTCTATTGGCTGACCACGCCAGGGGCCAACATCTACTATGTAGAGCAGCAGCAGGCTTTTCGGGCGCTAGGACAGACAGAAGGGATCCGGGCTAGTCTGACGGCTTTGATCCAGGGATCCCCCGATCAGCGGTTGACCTCCGCCATCCCCCCCGAAACAGAGATCCTGGGGGTACGGGTGGAAGGGGACGATATCTTCTTGGATTTGTCGGCAGACTTTACCTCAGGCGGTGGCTCCACCATGATGTTGGGCCGCATTACCCAGTTGCTCTATACCGCCACCAGTGCCAATCCAGCTGCCCGCCTTTGGCTGTCTGTCAATGGTGAGGCTTTGAATACCTTGGGGGGAGAAGGAGTGATCATCGACCAACCTCTGACCCGTGCCTCATTTGCCCCCAATTTCAATGGCAGCATCGTTGCTCTTGATGAGCTGAATTGATCTCTGGATCTAGCTGCATTGTCCTGAAGCAGAGGTTTTGTAGGAGTGTTTTGCCTCATCCTCATCACCAGGATCCCGGACATGGCTATGCTGGACTGAATCGCTCCTATGTTCACCCTTCACTCCGGCTCCAGCTATGCGAAAACGAGTCACCCTCGTCTTTCCCCGTAATTTAGTTAGCCTTCCCCTCACCTATCGGCTCGCCAAAGATTTTGATGTGGCGGCCAACATCCTGCGGGCACGGGTGGATCCCGAAGAAGTGGGCACCTTGGTGGTAGAGCTGTCAGGGGATATCGACCAAGTGGAAGCCAGCTTGGAGTGGATCCGGTTGCAGGGAATTGAGGTTTATGAGCGGCAACGGCAGATTCAGATCGATCCGCAATTGTGTGTGGATTGTGGGTTGTGTACGGGGGTCTGTCCCACTGAGGCCCTCAGGATCCAACCCCCGCTATGGCGGTTAGAATTTCTGGCCAATCGCTGTGTCATGTGTGAGCAGTGCATTCCTGTCTGTCCCACCCAGGCCATATCGGTCGGGCTTTAGAGTCAACTGTGGATCCGAGGTTCGGGATGTAGAGTACTCAGAATTTCAGCCTCGGCTGTCAGCAGAGTAGGCAGACGGGATCCCACTTCTTCTGATGAAAAGTAGGTAAGGGCCAGCTCCAGGTAGAGGGCTTGATGGCGGTCCTCGGCAGGGGTGAGCCAGCGATAAAAAGCTGCCAATTCGGGATCCGGGCAGTGGGTGCCCAGCAGACCCAACCGTTCATGGCTACGGGACTCTATGATGGCGGCGATCAGCAGCGTATCCAACAGACGATGGGGTTCTGAGGTGCGGATCTGCTTAGCCAACAGGCTGGCATAGGGGGGCGCACTCAGCGTTCGCACAGGGATCCCGAGTCGATCCAAATGGCGCTGGACTTTTTCAAAATGGAGCAGTTCTTCCCGCGCCAAGGGGGACACCGCTAGCACCAGTTCGTTGCGGCTGGAGTAGCGAAACAATAGACTCAGGGCGTTGCCCGCCGCTTTCTTCTCGCAGTTGGCATGATCCAACAGGATCAGATCCATATGGGCCAAGGCTTGCTCTAGCCATGCCGCCGATGTAGGGCAGGCCAACGGGACGGAAGCAAATGAAGGAGAACCTAGAGCAACCGCTTCAGATTGATCCTCTTCAGAGAATAGCGAGTCGGCAGCAGTCAGCGTAGCGGCAACGAGTGACATAAGTTCGGCAAACGGAAGTTTTGCAAAGGGGCCAAGCTTTCCAAAGTGTAGCGTCTGGAAGCTAGTACTCCTTAAGCAGGGAACTGTAAGCAGGGAGCTATCTCCCATTGGGTAGATTAGGCAAGGGGCTTAAGCCCCTTGTTCGGTGCTGGTAGATTTATGCCGCCCAGGACTAGGAGGCAAGGTAAGACCACAGGGAGGAAGGCGTCAGTCTACATAGACTCCAAGACATCAGCTTCATCTTGCAGCAGCGGCAAGCCGCGCAGCGTGCGAAGTCGATTGAGATGATTGGGACAATCACAGCCAAATAAGGCCATTGCGGTTTCACTTTCCTCCAAACTGAAGTCCAACATGGGGTGATTCGCGTTTCCCTCCGGTTCTCTGTCTGTCTCCACCCCTTCGCTGGTGATGGTGATCTCTAGGGTGGGGATCTCTTCTGCCCCTAAGGCTTGCCCTGCCACTACAAGTAATCCAGCCGGAGCTAAGAGGATCCCGAGCGCAAGAGTCTGACCGACGACACTAACCCATTCAACAGAGGGATGGGGCACAGACTGCAATAGCCGTCGCTGGGGGATTCTTTTCGTCAGACTTGTTTTATTCAGGCTTAAAGGGGAAAAAGGCATGATCCTCACCTTGACTGGTTGCTTGGTTGGGGAACTACTGACTCAGCTTTGGGTTGAGCGGGTTAGGCAGTTTGTTAGGCCATTAGCGCTGCAGTGTAGTGTATCGTGTCATCCCCAGCCTGGGCTAAGGGATCCCGCGCAAAGATAGTCACAAAGACCCGTTAAGCTATGCTGGACTGAGTTGGCAATCCTGCATTATGAACCCAATTCCTCCCGCTGAGTCTTCCTCCGAATTGATCCTACGCCCTGCCCAATTTGGCGATCTCAGTGCCATCGAAGCCCTGTTTGTGGAAGCTTTTACGGATGAGTATGGCAATCGGTCGGTGGATATTGGTAGCCAGATCCGTCGCCTCCGTAAGTGGTTTGGCCCCATCAAGGTTTTAAGCATCTTCCCCAACCGCTTTCAGCATGTTTTTACCGTTCATGTGGCGGAGCAAAACGGTGAGATTAAGGGAGTCATCCAAGTCTCCCCCTTCAACCACGCTCGCACCACGTGGCGGGTGGATCATGTGGCGGTTTCCAGTACGGCTCAGCGGCAGGGGGTGGGATCCCGGTTGTTGCGCCACTGCATGAATCATTTTCGGGAAGCCCGCATGTGGCTGCTGGAGGTGAATATTCACAATCGGGGGGCGATCAGCCTCTACCGCCGCACCGGATTTCTGCCGCTGGCCCAGATCACCTATTGGTCGCTGTCACCGGAGATCTTGCAGGACTTGAGCAAGCAGGAACCACGCTTTGGTCGAATGGAGTATCGCCCAGTGCCCCATCTGGTGCCCTCTAGCAATCGCGATGCCCAGCTGATCTACCAACTGGACACGGCTTCGATGCCCCCTTTGGTGCGCCAAACCTACGACCGCCATACCGCCGATTTCAAATCCGGGGTGATGGGCTGGGCGTTAGATATTACTCGTCAGTCGATCAGTAATACCGAACGGATCCAAGCCTATCTCTATGAGCCAGAGCGCAAGGCGGCGGTGGGCTACTTTAACCTCAAGCTTTCCCGCACGGGCACCCAGCCTCATGTGGGACAGATGATCGTACATCCGGCTTACACCGAGTTTTATCCTGAGTTGATGGTAGAAATGGCTCGCCAGATCCAGGATTGCCCACCTCAGTCTTTGGCCCTAGCTTCTACAGACTATCAGCCGGAACGGGAAGAGTTTTTGCTCAAGTTAGGGGCTGAGGATCAAGAGCGGACGCTGCTGATGTCTCGCTCGGTCTGGCACAAACTTCGGGAGACCCGAGTCAGCCTGGAAAATCTACGGCTGCAAAATGTGTTGAGAAATCTCCAGGTCAACCAACCAATGCCTGAACGGATCGATTGGGGATCCCCAGAGGGGATCGAGGCTCTGTTGTACAAAGCGGGATCCCTGGCGGAGTGGCAGGAGGAACGCCTCTGGTCAAGCGACTCCCGTCAGCGCTGGGTCGAAGATCGCTAGGGAGGATGAGCTGTCCCCCAGTATTAATAGGTCTAGTCCAAACCTTTGCTACCTCTCCAGGATCTCCTTATGCCCTCAGCCTTCACCCAGTCTTTACTCAGCTATGCTCGTCCTGATGGCGGATCCGCCTCAGGCTATTGTGTTGCCTCTGCCCCGGAGACAGCACCAGGAGTGGTGGTGATACAGGAGTGGTGGGGGCTGACCCCTCAAATCAAAGCTACGGCTGACCAATTGGCGACTCAAGGCTATCGAATTATTGTGCCCGATCTCTATCGCGGTACCGTTGCCACCGAGGCCAGTGAAGCCGAGAAGCTGATGAACAGCCTCGATTGGGGTGAAGCGGTCAGCCAAGATATCCAGGGAGCGGTCAACTACCTGGTCACCACGGGATCCCCTTCAGTAGCAGTGCTGGGCTTTTGTATGGGAGGAGCCTTGACATTGCTGGCAGCGGCAGGCGTGACGGGACTGAGTGCTGCGGTTTGTTTCTACGGGATCCCTCCGGCTGAAGCTGTCGATCTGAGCCAGATCAAGCTCCCACTCCAGGCGCATTTTGCCACTGATGACGACTGGTGTAACGCCGACTTGATTGGTCAGTTGGAGTCGACCCTAAAAAGGGGTGACGTCAGATATGAGCTGCACCGCTATGAGGCCAAACATGCCTTCATGAATGAGTCTCGGCCCGAGGTCTATGCGCCTGAAGCCGCCCTGACGGCCTGGGGCCGCACCTATGACTTTTTGACTACGCAGCTGGCCAACTAAGATGACGAGTACTCCTTGGAAGATAGTTACCGTGGGTAGCCTAGACAAGGGGCTTAAGCCCCTTGTTGGTAGTTGGTGGATTTACGCTGCTGAGTATTAGAAAGAAAGCAGGTATCAGTTTGGCTTTGGCCAGGGATCCTGTGTGAGTTCCGTTTGGCCTCATCCTTGGGTACGTCATGTCTCGCTCCACCCTCAAGCCTGCTCGCGTTAGCCGTGTGCTCCCGGATTCCATCGCCTCAGAATTGGGCATTGAGCCGGGGGATAGCCTGCTGAGCATCAATGGTGAAAGGCCTCGGGATCTGATCGACTATCAGTTTTTGATTTCTGATGAAGAACTGGAGCTGGAGATTGTAGATGCAGAGGGTCAGGTGCATGAGGTGGAGCTGGAAAAAGATGCAGATGACGATTTGGGCATTGAGTTTGAGACTGCCTTATTCGATGGACTGATTCAGTGCAATAACGCCTGTCCCTTTTGTTTTATCGACCAGCAGCCCCCAGAGACCCGCGCCACCTTACATCTCAAGGATGATGACTATCGACTCAGTTTCTTGTATGGCAGCTATCTGACTCTGACCAATCTATCTGCTGCTGAATGGGATCGGATCGCTCGGATGCGGCTGTCGCCTCTGTTTGTCTCCGTCCATGCCACTGAGCCAGAGATCAGATCTCAGCTGCTCAAAAATCCCCGAGCGGGACAAATCTTAGACCAGTTGGTCTGGTTCCAAACCCACCGGATCCAAATTCATGCCCAGGTGGTGGTCTGTCCCGGCCACAACGATGGCATCCATCTCACCCGCACCCTAGAGGATCTAGCTCGTTTTTATCTGCCTGCCGAACCAGACGGGATCCCGACGGTGTTATCAGCGGCGGTGGTGCCAGTGGGGTTGACCCGCTTTCGCCCCCCCGGAGATGTACTCACAGCGGTGGATAAAGAGACAGCCCTCCAGGTGATCCAACAGGTGGAAGGGATCCAGGCTCAATTCCGAGCTCAGTTGGGCACCACCTTTGCCTGGTTAGCAGACGAATGGTATCTGTTGGCGGGCCAGGTCTTGCCGCCTGTCAAGCATTATGAGGACTATCCCCAGCTGGGCAATGGGGTGGGATCCCTGCGGCTGTTTTTGAGTCAGTTTGAGCAAGTCCGGTTGCCCCAGCGATTGCCACACCCGATCCGCGCCCTATGGATTGTGGGGAATGCGGTGGGGGAGGCGTTTGCCCCAATTGTGGAGCGGATGAATCAAATCGAGAATCTGCATCTGGGATTAGTCTCAGTGGCCAGTCAGTTTTGGGGCACCCCCCTGACGGTGACGGGCTTGCTGACAGGCTCTGATATTGTTCGAGCTTTGGAGACAACGGCTCTGGGGACAGATCTGGATGTGGACGTGCTGTTATTGCCAGAGGTCACCCTCAAGGATGGCGAACAGTTTTTGGATGACCTGAGCTGGCGAGATCTGCAAGCCAAAATCGGGATCCCTATCGTGCGGGTGGACGGAGGCCCCGATGGCCTGTTGACTGGACTGCAAGCCTTTGCTCAATCTCGCCCTCAAGCCTGAATGGGGATCTTCACCCCTTCAATCGGTTCTGGGGATCCCACCTTGGCTTTAATCTCTGCCAGTGCGGAGGTGAGTTGGATGGTGTGGGCATCTGGTTGGCGCAACCGCCGGATCCCCACGGGCAACGCCATGACCGATTGATGCGTCCGCTCGGCGATGGCGTCCAGATCTGGCAGTGGCTTGAGCAGGGATCCCGCCTTCATGACGGGTTGAAGCAGTGGGATCCCATGGGGCAGGGGAGGCTCTGTTTGGGTGGCCAGATAATCCCCATCGGGACAGCGATAGACCTGTTTGCGGCCTGGAATGGTGGCCTTGGACATGGAGGCTTTGGCCACCGGGATGCCGTCGATCTCCACCAGTTTGTAGACCCCGTTGATGGCTCCCCCCGTCACCAGGCGAGTGCCCACCCCATAGCCTGCGATGGGGGCTTCCGCCTGCCGGAGTCGAGCGATCTCATACTCATCCAAATCCCCACTCACAAAGATCGGGGATCCCTGGGGCAAGATCTGCTGCACCTCGCGGGATAACTGCTCCAGATCCCCGGAGTCGATCCGCACCCCTCCTAACTCACCCCCCAAGGTCTGATTGGTTTTCATCAACTCAGCCGCCGTCCGCGCCCCTTGAATGGGATCGTAGGTGTCGATCAGCAGAGCTGACTGGGGAAAATAGCGCTGGAAAGACTGGAAGGCATGGGGTTCGTCTTCCGACATCGTGGCCAGTGCCATCACCAAAGAGTGGGCCATGGTTCCAGAAGGCTTCCGACCCAATTTCAACGCCGCCAAGACATTGGAGGTGGCATTAAACCCTGCCGCCAAAGCTGCCCGTGCCGCCCAAAGGCCCGCCTGAGGCCCAAAGGCCCGCCGAGTGCCAAACTCTAGCAAAATCGGCTCTGGCCCCGCCGCATCCCGCATCCGAGCTGCCTTAGTGGCAATTAAGGTCTGGTAATTTAATGTGGCCAGCAGATAGGTTTCCACCAGCTGAGCCTGCCATAGGGGAGCCTCCACTCTCAGCAGTGGCTCATGGGGAAAGATCGCCGTCCCCTCCGGCACTGCCCATACATCCCCGGTGAATTGGCAGGATGACAGCAATGTCCAGAACCGCTCAGGAGCCCCCTCAAAAAGGCCCGTCTGCCGCAGCACCGCCAAATGCTCGGGCGTAAACTGCAACCGCTGCAAATACTCCACCGCTTGGGTCAGCCCCATCGCCACCAAATACCCAAAATCCGGTGGCAACCGCCGGACAAACAGCTCAAAGGCCGCAGGCTGCTCCTCCACCCCTTCGCCGACATAGCAGGCGGCCATCGTCAGTTGATAGAGATCCGTCAAAAGGCTGTAATCGGTGGGATCCAACGAGAGGTCAGGTGACAGCACGGCGGCGATCCTTGGGTAAAGACTTGGATAGAGAAAAGAGTGCTCAGGAGTAGGTTTGAGTCGAACCTGCCTAATTATAGTAGAAATCACCAAATTAGCCCCAGAGGATCCCTGAGGGTCGGATCTCACAGCAGGATCCCCCCTCCTCAAGACATCTCCCCTTCTCCCTCTTCCCAAAGACCAGAACGAAGATCTTGCCCTGACAAAAAAATACCCAGATGAGTTGATTTGTATCGGAATTGATATCAAGTTAAGAACGATTGCATCAGCTTGTCTGACAACAAAGACTCACAGTATATTGAATACATCAGGGTTCAGGCAAGGAGGCATTTATTCTCTCAGCCAATCAGCCGGATCTAACCCTCAGAAAGCACCGCTCCAACCTGCCTATTATCTTCAGTTGTTGGACTCATTCGGCTTCTGAGCAATGCACATTTCCTGTGCAATCAGGATCCCTTCAAAATCAAGCCATATCCCAGGCTCATCCCAAGTCATCCAACATTTGACACATGAGAGCAAATCGGGACAGCTTATCAGCCCAGAGACTCTAATCGTCTACAAAAACAGGGTAGAGACTTGAACTAGAGCCGGGATATGCCCCTCAACCGCTAGTGCTGGTCAGAGCAAGAGGATCCCATGATGAAATCCATGCAACGTTTTCTCAACCAGATGGCTCGGTCAATTGTTAATATCTTCTCGCCGAGACAATCTGAAGTTGTGCCAATTGTGGGTTTTCAGCCCATTACCGATGATATTTACCGCTGTCGGGGATCCGCTTGCTATACCAGTGAGTTGGATATTGACTGACTCATCATTCAACTATTCATCACAGTCTTAATCACTCTATGAGGTTTTGATCTGAGACAAAATGATCCGTACCGATTTCTTTTGACTTGCTTATTTTCTTCATCCAAAATGATTGAGGACGGATTCTCCGGGATCCGTCTTTTTCTTGTGTCTAGATCTTTGATCCTGAAAAGTCATCCTTGTCAGGTTTTAAGAGATGAAGGAGAGAAACGGAGGATCTCAGTCAATTAGCTAGAAGGATCCCAATGATCACAGGTTCTCTTGAGGGCGCGACAGCCTGTGAAGATGTATCGGGCATCCTCTTGCTCCCCCCAGAGAGGTGGAGGGTTCCCATCACATGATCTGCGAAAAGTCTGTAAGCTCTGATCGCTTGACACCACCGATTATTTACGGTTTCCCAATCGGTTTATCGTAGGATTAAGCAGGGCTGTGGTTGCTGCACCTGTTCAAGGTCTACATTGGGGTGAGTATGGTTGCTAGACGAAAAAGTGGTGTGGGAACAGGACGACTGATTGGGATTGCCTTATCAGCACTCACCCTGACGGGATGCATGGGATCCTCTCAGCCCACCACCATCCTCCTCGCGACTTATGCCGTTACCCGGGATGCCTACGAGCAGATCATCCCTCGGTTTGAAGAGTATTGGCTAGCCCGAACAGGAGAACAGGTCAGGGTTGAGAGCACCTATGGGGGATCTGCGCCCCAATCGCGGGCGGTGATGGATGGCTTGGATGCGGATGTGGTGGCCTTGGCTTTGTCATTGGATATCGATCGCATCGAGGCGGCAGGCTTAATCGAGCCAGGATGGGAAAATCGGATCCCCAATCAAGGCATTGTCACCCAATCGGTGGCGGTGATTGTGACACGGCAAGGCAATCCCCTAGGGATCCAAGATTGGGCCGATCTCACTCAGGAGGGCCTTGAGGTGGTGACTGCCAATCCCAAAACCTCAGGGGGTGCCCGGTGGAACTTTCTCGCTATTTGGGCAGCTGTCCCCGATAGGCAAGCCCTGGAATTCACCACCCAACTGTATGACAATGTTGGGATCTTGCCTCGGGATGCACGGGAGGCCACCGATGTCTTTGTGCAAAAAGATCAGGGGGATGCTCTGATCACCTACGAGCATGAAGTGATCTTAGCGGGGCTGCGGGGGCAGTCTCTCAGCTATGTGGTGCCCTCCAGCAACATCTCCATCGATAATCCCGTCGCGGTGGTGGATGCCACGGTAGAGGCTAAAGGTACTCGGGCTGTGGCGGAGGGATTTGTAGAGTTTTTGTTCACGCCCGAGGCTCAGCGCATCTTTGCGGAGGTGGGCTTTCGATCTGTGGATCCGAGGGTAAGAGCAGATTTTGCGGAGGACTATCCCGAGGTAGAGCGACTGACAACAGTCACCGATCTGGGGGGATGGGAGACCATCCAGGCTCATTTTTTTGCCGATGGGGCCATCTTTGATCAGATCCAGGCTAATCTCTAGAGCCCTAACTCACTCCGGCAATAGAGACCTGACCTTATCCACCATGCCCTGATGATCCACCACCGGTTTAGCGATGTAATCATTGGCCTGACTCTGGGCCAAAAAAGTCTCCCGATCTCCCTGCATGGCATGAGCCGTCACTAGGATAATTGGCACCTGGGCGGCCAGCGGCTCCATCTTCAATAGCTGGGCAATCCGGATCCCGTCCACTGATTCGCCCTTGTAAGTACTTTGGGAGAGAGACACATCCAAGAGCACCACATCAATGGATCCAGCAGCTACTAACTTGAGGATTTCCTCAACATCTTGGCTCTGGTGCACCTCAAAGGATCCCCGCTTCGTCAATACTTTCTCGAAGACGCGGGCATTGATGGGGTCGTCTTCCACCAGCAAAATCGTGGGCGGCGAGTGGGTCATGGGAATTGCAGGTTGATAGTCAGTCAGATTATCATCAGGACTCGACAAGGGTTGGAATGGATCGAAATAGCCTCAGGTGTGGCCCGCAAGCGCCATCCCCAAAAGCGCCAGCACTGTATCAATTATATCCTTCTCAGCTTAAAAGAGTTGGGGATCTGCTGAGATCTCCCAACTCTCTTTAGGATTATCTTGAGTCCAATCGACACTGTCCCTTGCGTTATCCGAGCTGCCAAGAAGCCTGTGGTTCTCATCAAGAGATGATCTCAGATTCTCAGAGTTCTCTCCAATCGTTAGCGATTGATACGAGGGGTTTCGCGGAAAAAGATGCAAAAGAACAGCAGTCCGACGGTCAAAAACAAAATGAATGTGTAAAGAATCGCTTCCATGGTCGACCTCCAGATCGCTCAGATCAATCAACAGTTCCAGGTGAATGGCAGGGAGCATGGCTAAGACTTGTCTGAGCCATGCTCCCTGCTTACACGCTATCCCGGAAACATCACCCGTCCCATGAGTAAAAAAGCTCAACTTGAACGGGCGATGACGCCAGGGACCCTGACAATCAGACGTTTTGAGGTTCTTTGCGGGTGCTGCGGTCGCCCAGTTTCTGGAAGACGCCCCACTCGATCATTTCCTCTTCCATTTCGGGGTCGATACCCGCAAACACATCCCGGTATAGGGTTCGAGCTCCATGCCAGATATGACCAAAGAAGAAGAGCAGCGCAAACACCGCATGGCCATAGGTAAACCAACCGCGTGGACTGGTGCGGAACACCCCATCAGCATTGGTGGTTTCTCGATCAAACTCGAATAATTGGCCCAACTGCGCCTTACGGGCAAATCGCTTCACCGTTGCTGGGTCAGTAAAGGTCTGACCATCTAGCTGACCGCCGTAGAACTCGACGCTGACGCCAGTTTGCTCGAAGCTATAGCGAGATTCTGCCCGTCGGAAAGGAATGTCCGCCCGGACGATGCCATCAGCATCCCGCAGCACAACAGGGAAAGTTTCAAAGAAGTTGGGCAGACGATCCACCGTTAATTCACGACCTTCGCCATCCCGGAACATAGCACCGCCTAACCATTCGGTGGCGATCCCATCCCCCTTGGTCATGGGGCCAGCCCGGAACAAACCACCCTTGGCAGGGCTATTGCCCACATAATCGTAGAACAATAGCTTGCCTGGCATCTCTTCCCAAGCTTCTTGACGACTCTGGCCCTCATCAACAGCCACCGTCAGGCGACGATTGATCTCCTTATTGAAATAGCTGGCATCCCACTGATAGCGGGTGGGGCCAAACAATTCGATCGGGGTGGTGGCAGAGCCGTACCACATGGTGCCAGCCACCACAAAGGCGGCAAAAAACACCGCTGCGATAGAGCTAGACAATACAGTCTCAATGTTACCCATGCGCAGGGCACGATAAAGACGCTGGGGTGGACGCACCGTCAGGTGGAACAGTCCAGCAATGATACCAACGATGCCAGCCGCGATATGGTGCGCCACCACACCCCCGGCATTGAAGGGATTAAAACCAGCTGGCCCCCATTCTGGGGCAACCGGCTGCACATGCCCCGTTAGGCCATAACCATCAGTGACATACATGCCTGGTCCCCACACTCCGGTCAGGTGGAAAGCACCAAAGCCAAAGCAGAGTAGTCCAGCCAAGAACAAATGGATCCCAAACATTTTGGGCAGGTCAAGAGCCGGCTCTCCGGTGCGGGGATCCCGGAAAAGCTCTAGATCCCAATACACCCAATGCCAGCAGGCGGCCAAAAAGAGTAGACCCGCCAAGACGATATGAGCGGTGGCGACCCCCTCAAAAGTCCAAATACCAGCTTCCGCAACGCTATCGCCATAGATATTCCAACCGCCCCAGGAGTTTTCGACTCCCAGACGGGTCATGAACGGCAAGACAAACATCCCCTGCCGCCACATGGGGTTTAAGACGGGATCCGACGGGTCAAAAATTGCCGTCTCATACAAGGCCATCGATCCGGCCCAGCCTGCCACCAAAGCGGTGTGCATCAGGTGGACTGAGATCAGGCGACCTGGGTCATTCAGTACCACTGTATGCACCCGGTACCACGGTAGTCCCATAGAGTGCTCTCCTCCAGTTACTTCAACAGTTTTTCGTTCAACAGTCTTTCTTTTGATTGGATATATCAGATTTGGATATACCTGTTTGAGACATTGTGACAGGTCGGCTGACCTCTTCCTTGCCTAATCAGAGCCTAATGACAGGATCCCCTCAGGCGAAGTACTTGATGGTTGGATCTCGAACCCCTCCAATCATGCCCCCTGAAGCACTTAACAGTATAACGAATCTCTCAGAAACACTAAAGTTTGTATCGTTGCTGAGAAGGATCCCTGCAGCCTGAGCCAATCTTTCGCGCAAAGAGAATGTAAACTATTATTAATCATTGCCGCCTAGAGCCGTTGGAGTCCTGCATGAGTTTCTCCCTTCCCTTCCGCCACAATCAGCCGGGGCCGGCCCTGAGCGTGTTTGAGATCACCACTCTGGGGTTGCATATTGCCTCCCTCTTTTTTGGGTTGGCGGGCTTGCTGTTGGTGGTGCCCCATCCTGAGTTCATTGCCAGTTTGCCACCGTTGGGCCAGCAGGCCTTCTCATGGAGTATGGGTAATGGTGGGGTCGCCTACATGATCTTTGGCACGCTGGGGGCCATAGCAATGGGATCCCGGCTGTTGGGCTGGCGGCGATTGCTCTGCTTTCTGATTCCATCAGTGGGCATTTCCCTCGGCGGGGAGTTGGCGGGCACCTCCACCGGGATCCCGTTTGGAGATTATGGCTATTTGACAGGGCTCGGCTATAAGATTGCGGGCTTGGTTCCCTTCACCATTCCGCTCTCCTGGTTCTACATGGGCTTGGCCTCTTACCTATTGGCCAGAGGGGTCTTGCAAGGGCGAAATAACAAATGGCTGCATCTCGAAGCAATTGCTCTGGGATCCCTGCTCTTGACCGCTTGGGATTTTGTCTTGGATCCGGCCATGACTCGGGCTCTGATCCCTTTTTGGGTCTGGTTCCAACCTGGGCCGTTTTTTGGGATGCCTCTGCAAAACTTTGGGGGCTGGATGCTGACGGGTGGACTGTTTATGTGGGTGGCCAACCTGCTCTGGGGCAAAGAACAGCCTCACCTCAACCGCCAAGAGCTGATCGTGCCTCTGGTACTGTATGTGGCTAACTTTACGTTTGCCCTCTCCATGAGTCTGGGATCTGGCATTGTGCCGCCGGTGGGTCTAGGGATCCTGTTGGGTCTGGCTCCAGCCTTAGGAATGTGGTGGGTGGCTCCGATAGCTCCTGTGGGAGCATCAAGCGAGGCCCAATCCACTAAGACTGAGATTCCCTTATCGGATTTGGGGCTAGTAGCCAAGTAAACCCAGCTAAAGAAGATAGCCCCCTAACTGATGGCGTATGACAATGTTTGCAAGTATCTTGCAGAGCAATTTCCAGAGGACTTTGCCCTGTGGTTGCTAGGGCGGTCTGAGAGCCTGATCGTCTTGGAACCATCGGAGTTGTCAGCAGAACCCATCCGGGCTGATTCGGTTACATTCCTGCAATCTGATCACATTGAATTCCAAACGGATCCGGATGGGGAAATGCCATTCGTTTGTGGGAGCAGGATCCTGAGTTGCTGATTTCAACCCCAGCCCTATTGCCCTTCGTGGTACTGAGCCAGATTGTGGATCCTGAAGCTCAACTCAAGCGAGTGGCTCAAGTGATCGAAAGGATCCCAGAGCTACCCATTCAGAAAAATGTCTCGGCAGCCACCGCTGTTTTAGCTGGACTGGCCTTGAGCGACACTGTAGTTGAGGCGATTTTGGAGGAACGGGGGATGCGAGACTCTACGATCTATCAAAAGTGGCGCTCGGAAGCTCTCAAAGAAGGCCGTGTGGAAGGTCGTGCTGAAGGGATCCAGAGAGAGGCTGAGTTTATCTTGCGATTAGCACAACGACGACTGGGATCCTTACCCCCACAGATGTCTAGTCAGATCCGAGGGTTGCCAATTGAGCAGATTGAAACCCTGGGAGAATTTCTCTTAGACATTGCAACTTTGAGTGAGGTAGGAGACTGGCTGCAGGATCAGAGCCAGGGATCCCGATGAATTTGTGGCACTCTGAGCTGCTGTTTGGGCTTTTGGCGGTGCAACTGCCCATGACTGCGGTGCTCTTGGCTCGGCTGCTCCCTGGCTTGCGGCGGCGGGATCCCTTGCAACCTATCCCGTCAGATCCATCTGGATCCAGCCAAGGACTGGTCTCAGTCATCGTGCCTACCCTGAACGAAGCGGAACGGATTGGAGATTGCCTGAGCGGATTGCAACAACAGGGATCCGAGGTGGCTGAGATTGTGGTGGTGGATAGCCGTTCTACCGATCAGACCGTGGCTAAAGTGCAAGCAGTATCAGAGCAGGATCCCCGCTTTCGGGTGGAATATGACGATCCACTGCCGCCAGGATGGGTGGGGCGTCCTTGGGCACTCCACACCGGCTATCTACGTTCCAGCCCTGAAACCGAGTGGATCCTAGACATGGATGCCGACACCGCCGCCCGACCAGGACTGGTGGCAGCACTATTACAGGTGACCCAACAAGAGCAGTGGGATTTGATCACGTTGGCTCCACAATTTATCTTGAAATATCCCGGCGAAAGCTGGATCCAACCTGCTCTTTTAACCACATTAATTTATCGATTTGGGGCAGTAGGCAGTGAGACGGTATCCTCTGACAGAGTGATGGCCAACGGACAATGTTTATGGGTGAAAAAATCGGTCTTAGCAGCAGTTGGTGGACATGAATCCTCTCGTCTTTCCTTTTGTGATGATGTGACCTTGGTGCGAGCCATTGCAGCTGCGGGCTATCGAGTGGGATTTTTGGATGGATCCCAGCTTTTTCAAGTCCGAATGTACACGTCATTTCAGGAGACTTGGCGGGAATGGGGTCGTTCTCTGGATCTGAAAGATGCCTCCCCCTGGGGACAGATCTGGGGAGATTGTTTGTTCCTGTTAGCCACTCAAGCCTTGCCACTTGTCCTGCTCATAACTCTGGTAGCATCTCAAGCTTGGCGGTGGGGATCCCCGTTGGTTTGGGCCTGTTTGGGCCTCAATGGTTTCTTGGTGATGTTGAGAATAGCTGTATTGGCGGGAACCCAAGGTAGCTACGGCCACAAAGCTTGGAGTTTTTGGTTATCCCCTTTGGCAGATCCTTTGGCTGTGCTGAGGATCATCCTATCGGCGGGATCCCGACCTCGATCGTGGCGAGGACGGAGTTATGAGCAGCTGGGGCAGGAGTGAATAGGGGATCCCTTTGTTCAAAAAATTATCCATAACATGTGAAGGATTCCATCTTGAACAGACTGTACCACCGGACTGCTAAAAGTAGGGTCGAAATCGGGGATCCATCCGATCCCGTTTTTGTTGATTGCATTGTCTGCATAGTGTTTGCAGATTATTGATCGCCAATTCAAATCTGAAGTGCATCAGTCTCTGGCATCTGAAGGCAGAATACTTCAAAAGGAGTTTGATAGTCAAGTGATTTCCTGGGTCGATGATTCACCAACTCCACCACATTCTC
>JBHJNR010000434.1:0-2717 GCA_050330615.1 Cyanophyceae cyanobacterium | reverse complement strand
TACTTCGTCATTTTGCTCAACCGCACCTGCTTTGGCAAACTCGATAATCACACCGCCTATTACCCTCTGATTCAAACCTGGGAACGGATCCCTGGATTGATCTTGGCGGGTCTGATCATCTGGTTTGGGATCCAACCCATGGGTTTGGTGGATTTGCCTCAATCGTTGGCCTTTGATATGGCGGGGAAGGTGGCTCAAGCTCATCAAGAACCCATCATCCTCGCAGAGGCTCTTGATCTGGCATCAGCACCTTAACAATCTACAGAAATAAGCGAAACCATTGGCCTTCAAATCGGAGATAATCATGGCTCAAACCGTGGCTCAATCAGTATCAAAGCCGAAACTACCCTCCTCCACCCACCCTTTTGCCGAG
Source organism: Cyanophyceae cyanobacterium (assembly GCA_050330615.1). Lineage (GTDB taxonomy): Bacteria > Cyanobacteriota > Cyanobacteriia > Thermostichales > Thermostichaceae > JAAUUM01. Next base: position 2,344 of record JBHJNR010000434.1, on the reverse strand, counting down.
ATCATTCACCGACTAGAGGCAGGGGGAGCAATGCTGCCAGACACCCCCGAAAACCTGATGCAGATCATTGGGCTTTACAAAGCTTATGCGGTGCCTATGGATTTTTATTGGCGGGATCTGCTCTACATTGCTGAACAGGTTTTTGTGGATCCGATCCCCTTTTTTAAGTTCATCATTCCTGAAGAGTATTTGAATCTAGCCAATCATTATGCCGGAGACAGTGCTGATTTGCGGATTTGGCGAGGGGAAGCGGTAGCCCATCCCGAATTGTTGACCTTTATGGAACAAGGAGAACTTAAACGCAAACTTCCCCGCATTGTGCACCATCTTTATCACGACCGCATCAATATGGAGTTTGCCGAAGAGTGTATGCGGTCGATGCTGTGGCACCGAGATATGGGCGGGCTTCTGGATCCCTACTTGGATTCTGAGGAGTATCGGCATAACGCTGATCGAGCTATCCGGGCCTATTGTCAAGGCAATCCTTTGATGACAGGGCTTTACAAACTGTTCCCAGACATGTTTATGGAGTTGTCTCGTCAGTCCACCATGTATTCGGTCTTGGGCTTGTTCTGGGAAGTCATGGCTCCTGTTTTTTTTGAAATGAGTGATCTTTATGATGAGGGCAAATTAACCAGTGTGCCAGAGGCTATGAACTTTCTGGTCAATGGGATTTTTGCCATTGCTGGGCGACCCATCTATCATCGAGTCAACATTCGAGGCGAATGGTACGATATTATGCCCAAATCAAAAGGCTTTACGTGGCTTTATGAGGCGGCATTTCCTTATGTGGAAGCAGTCTTTTACCGTACCTCTCCGTTTCGAGGCACCAAATCCTATAATGCTCAGGCCAATCAAATCCCAATGAGTCAGCTGGACTATCACTATGGGATCCTTTATGCCGATAAGTTTCCAGTCGGTACTGCCGGGATCCCCCCAACGCTTCTGCACCAGGATATGTTCCATTTTTTGCCCCCTTATCTAGTGGACTATTACAGCCAGCACTGTCGAGGCAAAGAAGATATGTTGATTCAGTTGGCCATCAGTTTTCAACGATCGATGTACTGTGTCACGTCTGCTGTCATCCAGGCTGGTCGGGCTGCTTTTCTCTATCCGCTTGAGGATCCCAATCCCCGTCATCTGATGATGAATCGCCGCTATTTTGAGGGCCAACTCAACCGTTTCTGTCGGGCAGACTATGGGATCCGAGAGGCTGCTCGGTTGTCTATGATCCAGGATCAAAACTATCGTTAATCTCCTGATTAGTGAGCGGTACAAACCGACTAACGACAAACAAAGGGCTTAAGCCCCTTGCTCAAATTACTTAACCCATACCATCATCATTTAGCAAAGGGATCCCCATGCCTGACATTGTGGATATTGCTGTCTCTGCCCCAGCTTTTTCGACCTTAGTGACCGCTGTCAAAGCGGCTGGTCTGGTGGATACCCTCAAAAGTCCTGGCCCCTTTACGGTGTTTGCCCCCACCGATGATGCCTTTGCCAAGCTACCCGGTGGGACGATTACAACATTGGTTCAAAACATCCCTCAGTTGACCCGGATCCTCTGCTATCACGTGGTTCCTCAAAAACTAACCCGTGAGACGTTATCTCACTATGCCACCATCGCATCAGTCGAGGGATCCCAACTGGATCTCACCATCACAGAGGATACTTTTGAGGTCAACAATGCCACGGTTCTGCAAGCGGATATTGAAGCCGATAATGGCATCATCCATGTGATCGATACGGTCGTGTTGATGCGCCCCCACTGGTTTTGGCCGATCATGGAGTCTGCGGTTCAGACTCGTTGAGGACATCAGGTTTTGGCGATTTTGATAGCAGCTCCGGCTAGCGGCTCCGGCAAGACAACGCTGACGCTGGCAATGCTGGCGGTTTTGCGCAGGCGGGGACTGGCGATCCAGAGTTTCAAAGTGGGGCCAGACTACATCGACCCGATGTTTCATACCGCCCTAACCGGGATCCCTTGTCGCAATCTGGATCCCATTCTCAGCTCGGTAGAGTATGTCCAAACCTGTTTTGCCACCCATGCTCACCCTCAGGATGGGGCCATCGTCGAGGGGGTGATGGGGCTGTTTGATGGCAAGGCGGGATCCCCCAGTGATGAAGGCAGTTCGGCCCATATTGCTCGCCTGCTGGGGATCCCTGTGGTACTGGTGATCGATGGCTCTGGCATGGGCTACTCGGTGGCGGCTTTGGTCTATGGCCTCAGCCACTTTGATCCCGAGCTGACCATTGCGGGGGTGATCCTCAACCGGGTGGGATCGGAGCGACATGGCCACATCTTGCGGCAGGCGGTGGAGTCGGTGGGGATCCCCGTCTTGGG
>JBHJNR010000433.1:0-6996 GCA_050330615.1 Cyanophyceae cyanobacterium | reverse complement strand
TGATGCTTTCACTGGTGCCATCCGTGGATCCATCATCGACTACTACTATGTTGTAGAGATCCATATCACCGTTTGTCTTTAAGATCTCCAGGCATTTCAGAGTGATGGCTTTCCGATTATGCACCGGAATAATGATGAAGACCTTGGGATCCCGTTGTATATCTGACATATCTGTGAGTTTTATCTCTACTCTCAGTATCAATATGCCCCTGAGAAGGCATCTGGCTATCAGGGTGCCAAGAAATCCATTTGTTGTTGTGACGGGTTGCGAACCTTGCCTAGTTGCTATTCAGTTTCAGCACTGCCATGAATGCCTCTTGGGGCACGTCCACCGTGCCTACTGATTTCATGCGCTTTTTCCCCTCTTTTTGCTTGTCCAATAGCTTGCGCTTGCGGCTGATATCCCCGCCATAGCACTTGGCCAACACATTTTTCCGTAGAGCTGGGATCGTCTCGCGGGCCACCACCTTGGATCCAATTGTTGCTTGAATGGGCACCTCAAACTGATGGCGAGGGATCAACTCTTTGAGCTTGGAGACTAGCAACCGACCCACATAATAGGCTTTGTCCTGGTGAGCGATGGTCGAAAGGGCGTCAACGATCTCACCCTTGATCAAGACATCCAGTCGCACTAACTTATCTTCTTTGTAGCCAATCAGCTGGTAATCCATGCTGGCATAGCCACGGGTGCGAGATTTGAGCTGATCAAAGAAGTCTGTCACCACTTCTGCCAAAGGCAATTCGTAGACCAAGGTGGTTCGGCCTTTGGTCAAATAGCGCATATCTTTGAACGTGCCGCGCTTGGTCTCACACAGCTCCATCAATGCCCCGACAAAGTTCTCTGGCAAGATTACCTCTACCTTGACAATGGGCTCCTCGATCATGGTGCGCTCATTGGGGGATGGCAATTCGCTGGGGTTGTCAATCAGTACCGTGGATCCGTCGTTGAGGGTGACGCGATAGACGACAGAAGGGGCAGTGATCACCAGGTCAAGATTGTATTCTCGCTCCAGTCGCTCTTGTACCACTTCCATGTGGAGCAGTCCCAAAAAGCCGCAGCGGAAGCCAAAGCCCATAGCGTTGGAAACTTCCGGCTCAAAGTTGAGGGCAGCATCATTGAGCTTGAGCTTTTCCAGAGCATCTTTGAGATCGTTGTATTGATCGGAGCTGGTGGGGAACATGCCGCAAAACACCATCGGCTTGGCTTCGGTGTAGCCCGGTAATGGTTCTGGGGCGGGCTTTTTCACCAAGGTGATCGTGTCACCCACCCGAGCGTGTTCGACGGTCTTGATGGCAGCGTTGATAAAGCCCACCTCGCCCGCGTGGAGTGAGTCTACATTCACCTGGGCAGGGGTGAGAACGCCGATTTCGTCAATATCATGTTCCTGACCGGAGGCCATCAGCCGCAGGGTGTCCTTGGTGCTGACGGTGCCGTCCATGATCCGGACGTAGACGATGACACCGCGATAGGGATCGTAGTAACTATCAAAGATCAGCGCCCGCAAGGGATCCCCAGTGGTGTCTTTAGGGGGAGGCACCCGTTTGACCACCGCTTCCAGGATCTCATCAATACCGATGCCCGACTTGGCGGAGGCCATGATCGCCCCTGAGCAGTCCAGCCCAATCACGTCTTCAATCTCCTGGATCACCCGCTCAGGCTCAGCACTGGGCAGGTCAATCTTGTTAATGATGGGGATAATCTCGAGGTTGTTCTCCAGGGCCAGATAGACGTTGGCCAGTGTCTGGGCTTCCACCCCTTGCGACGCATCCACCACCAGCAAAGCCCCCTCACAGGCAGCTAGAGAGCGGGAGACTTCGTAGGTAAAATCGACGTGGCCGGGGGTGTCAATCAGGTTGAGTACATAGTCGTCGCCGGCTTTGGAACGGTAGTTCATCCGGGCAGCTTGCAGCTTGATGGTGATGCCACGCTCTCGTTCTAGATCCATGTTGTCCAACAGTTGCGGCTTCATCTCCCGCTCAGCCACCGTTTTGGTTACCTGCAATAGCCGATCCGCAAGGGTGGACTTGCCGTGGTCAATGTGGGCAATGATGGAAAAATTGCGAATCTGAGAGACGGGCACGTCAGTCATGACAGGGATCCCTGGGCTAGTGCAAGTGATGAGGACTACAAGACGTATCGCTAGAGCTGACGATCATACTCAGGTCTGCCTGATCTTAGCTTGAGCCAGCTTGGATTCGCCTCAGCTCTCATTTTGAGGATGCCAGCTTTGGGATCCAGCCTGTTTGTAGTGCCCTATCCCTGGTCAATCTGGGATCCCAGCCAATCGATCATCAGGCGATTAACCACCTCGGGCACTTCGTCATGGGGGCAGTGGCCCGCATTGGGAATCGGCTGAAAGGTGTAGGAGATGCCCTCGGGTACCCACTGCTCAAAGGTCAATCCACGACTGACAGGAGTCCAGGGATCCTTGTCTCCCCACAGCACCAGCAGGGGATGCTGCAATGTGGGCAACAGGTCTTCAGGGGCGGCTCCAGGGGGAGCAGTGACGATGCTAGCGAAGGCTTTGTAAGCACCAGGATCACAGGTGGGCTGATAAAGGATCTCCACCAACTCGTCTGTGATAGCTGCTGGATCGTTGTACACCTGGGCCAAGGTGCGGCGGATGCGACGGCGTTGGCGGATCAGGTCAAAGATGAACGGCCCGCTAATCGGGGATCCCGCCAGTTTGGTAAAGGTGCCGATCATCAGACCCGCGATGGGGTTCATCTCTTGAGAGCGATGACTCAGCCCCCCTGCACAGTTGATCAAAATACCCCCAGCCGCCATCTCAGGATAACGAGCCACCATGGTCAGGCTGATCAATGCCCCAATGGAATTGCCCGCAAACGTAGCGGGAACCTGGATATGCTCACGCCAAAAGTCCGCCAACAGCTCTGTCCAGAGATCGAGACTGTAGCCAGAGGGAGGCTTGTCGGATCCGCCAAATCCCAGCAAATCCACCGTGTAGACGCGATAGCCAGCCTCCACCAAGGTGGGGATGTTTTTGCGCCAATGGCCGATGGAGGCCCCAAATCCATGCACTAGCACCAGCGCAGGGCCAGAGCCCAGAGCAGAATAGCGGATGGAGTGGCCGCGCCAAAGCCAGTCTTGAGGCTGGAAGGGCTGCAACAGGTCATCCACGAGAGAGGACGCGGCAGCACTGGGGGTGGAAGAGGCGATAAAAGTGGTCACAGATCCCAGAAGTGTGAAGTTTTTTGTCGAATACTCTCATCATAATCTGTCCCAGCTGATCCGACAGGGATCCTGCCGTGTAAGGCTTTCGGGCTAATTGCTACTAATCGACTCAAAATGAGACTGACAAGACTTCCTTGAGAGGGGATCCAGGATGATAGGCTCTTGGTTGATACAGTGCCTTGAATATGGGGAGAAATCAGGTATGCGTCGCGAGTGGATTAGTTCGCCTGTGCTGAAAAGAAATGTGCTGGGTGCAATGATGTCGGCACTCTTGGGCTTGTGCTTGGTGGTTTCCAGTTGGCTGACGGGGGCGATGCCAGTATGGGCTGACTCCGTGATCACGCCAGCCTCTGCAACGGTGCAGATTGCGGCAGCAGATCTGGAGGTCAAGATCGATGTCAACAACACGATTTTGCGCAACTATCGCTTTATTCCTGGGTTCTATCCAACTTTGGCCCGCAAGTTGGTGCAGAATGCCCCCTATGACTCCCTCAAGGACATGCTCAGTATCCCTGATTTGTCTGATGCCCAAAAAGACTTGATCACTGAGAACGCCGACAACTTTGAATTTGGTGACTACGAAGCAGGGCGCTATCAACTGGAGAACCGGATCAACCAGGGTTATTACGGTTAAGAAGAAAGGAAAATAGCCTCCTAGCAGACGCTATCCGGCCAAGAGATATCGAGGGATCCCTAGATGCGTGCCCTGATTGTGGGCTATTACGGCTATGGCAATGCTGGGGATGAGGCTTTGCTGTCCTGCCTCTTGCAGCAGCTGCCCAAAGGCGTAACGCCGGTGGTGCTGTCACAGGATCCCCTTGCCACCGCTCAAACCTATGCCGCTTTTGAGGTGGTGGCCTGCGCGCGGCGAGATGGCATCAAGCTGTGGCAACTAGCCCAAGAGACAGATGCGCTGATCTGGGGTGGCGGTGGATTGATCCAAGATGTCACCAGCTGGCGCAGCCCGATCTATTATTTGGGTCTGATGGGCTTGGCCCAAAGCCAGGGATCCCGCACCGTAGCGTGGGCACAGGGGATCGGCCCTTTGCAGCGCAGTTGGTTGCAATCGCTGGCTCGGCGGGCTTTTGGGGGCTGTACCGGGATTAGCGTTCGGGATCGAGGGTCAGCGGCTCTGCTGGAGAACTGGGGGATCCCTTATCTGGAAGCGCCGGATCCCGTCTGGGCCTTGGATCCTCTGCCGATGGAGCTGGATAGACCGTCCCCTCAGATCGCAGTGGTGGTGCGAGAACATCCGCAGCTGACCCCGACTCGGGTGGCGGTCTTGACCCAAGCTCTGGCCCAGTTGCAAGCAGCCACGGGATCCCATGTGTTATTGCTGCCCTTTCAGTTGGCAGCAAAGCCCGAATCCCCCAGTGCTGATGAAACCTTAGCTCACCTCATTGCCGGTCAGCTCAATGCCGGTCAGCTCTCTGGCGCCCAGGTGCTGCGAATCCGGGATCCCCGGCAATTGCGGGGGGTGTTTGAGCATGTCAATTGGGCCTTGGTAATGCGTTTTCATGGTCTGGTGATGGCGGCAGCGGCGGGTTGTCGCTGCTTTGGCCTCAGCTACGATCCCAAGGTGAGTTTTTTGTTAGAAGAATTAGGATTTCCGGGCTGGGGGCTGGAGCAGATCCCAGGGGATCCAGACCTAATTAGCCAAATCTGGCTGGAACATTTTCTCCAAGGATCCCAGCTCAGCCCAGAACAAATCAGCCAATGGAGACAAGGGGCGCTACGGCATGGGCAGCTTTTAGACCAACACCTGGGCAATGGGGTTTAATGTGCTATCAGGATGAAGCCGGGTTAGAGGGAGTGTCTGGCTTCAGATCTGAAGGAGCGGTGCGACGTTCTTGTTGGCGACGGGCGGCTTTGACCATTTCTTCCATGACGGCCCGCGCCTGCTTCATCTTGTCGAGGCTACCGCGATATAGTTCCAGATCTCGCTTGGCCCGTTCCCCTGAGAAGCTGGTGGGCTCGATCACCGTGTCAATAAACTTTTGGGTGCGTTCCGTCAAGTCCGGGTAGAGGGAGGTGGCCAACAGCTCGTAGGAGGTGTACAAACCTACCGCCAAGATGCGGCTGTATTCGTAGGTTTTGACATCATTCATCCGACCTAAGATGGCGCGTAGCCCGCCGACGTCTTCGGCATCTGCCTGCTGTTGCAAGAGTTTCAGCCGTTGGGGGGGATCCCCAGATCTAATCAGCTCCACCAACGTTTTAGCATCCTGCCGCAGCACCTCGGGCTTCATCTGCAATGCCTGACACAGTGCCCCAAAAATGGGATCCCGCTGATCTTGGGGTTGATAGGCGTCCATCAGGGCGTCATAAACCGTGACCAAGCCCAAGGCAAAGAAAGGATCGTAGACAAAGGTGACATTAACGGTGACCAGATGCAGTTCCACCAAAATCTCTTCCACAATGCGCCGATAGATGGCGGCAATGGGACGACTGTAGGCCGCGAAGAAGGCAGCCTTGGTTACGGAAAGGGTACGGACAGGGTTCACAGAGTCCAACTGAAGTAGTGACATAGTAATGAGTTCATTGTCCCTTGCGGAGGGACTGGACAGCAATAAAAGTTTGGGGCAGCAGGCGATGGGGAAGCAGGCTTCAGAGATGAGAAAGCTCTAGAGAAACTGGTGACTCTCGGGCTGCAATACAATTTCGCTGGGAATCGCTTCGGGAGGTTGCGAAAGAGCAAAGAGGATTGCCTCGGCAGCGGTTTGGGTGCTGAGCATCTTGTCCCGCTGTACCTTCAGGCTGATCGCATCCCAAAAGGGAGAATCAATGCCGCCAAAGTAGAACAGGGTAAAGCGAACCCCAAACCGCTTCAGCTCGTCAGCCATACATTTGGTAAACCCTACGATGGCAAATTTGGAGGCACAATAGCCTGCTGCCATCGCCATGGGATGCCGCCCCAAGATGCCTGGGAAGTTGAGAATATGGCCAGATTTTTGCTCTCTCATGAGGGTTGCAGCAGACTGAGTGGTGTAGAAGCCTCCCTTGAGGTTGACATCCACCATCTGATCCAAATCCGTCGGGGTGAGCTGGTGAGCCTGTTTGAGGATCCCGACTCCTGCCAAGTTGATCAGGATATCCACCCGCCCTAGTTGAGCTTGAGTTTTGGCAAATAATGCCTCCACCTGAGCCGGTTGAGTAACATCGGTGGGGATCGAGATCGCCCCCGGATGATTCTGCACAAGCGTTGTCAGGGCGTCCGCGCTCCGACTGGCCACCACCAGCTTGGCTCCTTCCTGGGCCAACAGGGGCACCAAGGCTTGTCCAATGCCGCCACTAGCTCCTGTAATGACAATGACTTGATCTGCGACTCGATGCGGCATAAGGTTGCAACTTAATGATTTCGCAATGTTTCTTTACATTTATTATACTGTACGGCGGTATGGCTGAGGGATCCATCTCCCAGTAGAGCCAGCCTGAGCCAGTTAGATCGCTATTTATCTGTTTTCTCCGAGAGACCCCACGCGAGAACGGCCTTTGGCCTACAGCCGACAGGCGGATTGGGGAGGATGTCAATTGGATAGGCAGATCTCACTTCCTGCTAAGTACTAAGTAAACAAAGTTTTCGGACAGTTATCGTATCCAGAGAGTGGGGGATAGAGTGTTGGATGAAGCATGGACAGAAAACATGGGGAAACAGTCTTTTGAATTAAGCCCAACAGACCGTCACTATCTCGCAGCTTTCTTGCGCAAGGGACAGATGAGTGCACGGCAATTCAAACGAGCCACAGCCCTGTTAGAACTCGACAGAGACAAGCCCATCAGTGCAGTATCCCAAACCCTGG
>JBHJNR010000432.1:0-14106 GCA_050330615.1 Cyanophyceae cyanobacterium | reverse complement strand
TGGCTTCCCGATTTTGCAGCCTCAGATTGATATCCATACCGTCAGTGCTGGGGGCGGTTCCATTGCCCAGGCCATTCCAGGCGGCGGGTTGCAGGTGGGGCCAGAGAGTGCAGGATCCCAGCCAGGGCCAGCAGGCTATGGGCAGGGGGGAACAGTGCCGACGGTGACGGATGCGAATCTCTGGCTGGGTTATTTGCCAGATGGGGCGATGTTGGGGGAATCAGTCCGGCTCAATCGTCAGTTGGCGGAGCAGGCGCTGCAAGCATTGGGGGATGCCTTGGGTCTGGACGTAGCGGCGACAGCTTTGGGGATCCGGACGTTAGCGAATGGGCAGATGGCACGGGCGCTGCGGGTGGTGAGCATTGAGCGCGGCCAGGATCCGGCAGAGTTGGCCCTGATGGCCTATGGGGGAGCAGGGCCGATGCACGCCTGTGGATTGGCGATGGAATTAGGGATCCAGACGATTTTGATCCCCGCTGCCTGTGGGGTATTGTCAGCCTTGGGGATGGCGGTGGCCCCCGTGCGGCGCGACTATCGGCGAGCGATGCCCAGCCATGGGATCCCAGTGGATTGGGGACAGGGGATAGAAGGGTTGCGGCAGCAGGCTCAACAGGATGGGGCCGATTCAGACCAGCTCAGCTTGAGCTTTAGTCTCGATCTGCGCTATCGGGGCCAGTCGTTTGAATTGGGGATCCCAGTGCAGTTGGATGAGGATCCCGCTGTTATTGCCGACCGCTTTCACCAGGCCCACCAGCAGCAGTATGGCTGGCAGGACCCGGCCCAAACGGTGGATTTGGTCACTGCTCGTTTACAAGCTACGTTGCCTGCTCCAGCGGTGAAGACTCTGGATATCCCACCCGAATCAGGGGATCCCTGGCTGGGTTCTCGGTCGGTGTGGGAAGAGGGCAACGGGTACCAAGAGTGGCCCGTCTATTCTCGACCCCGGCTGCGACCTGATGTGGAGCTAATCGGCCCGGCGTTGGTCTCCTTCAAGGAGTCCACGGTGGTGATCGAAGCGGGCTGGCAGGCACGACTGGATGGCCAAGGGATGTTGGTGCTGACTCGATTGGCCTAGGCCAGATCACCCAATACAGCGCTTTCACCACTAAATCGCCCAGGCAAGCGTAAAGTGCAACGCCTACGTCTTTTGAGTTTTTGCTCTCCTGGAGACGTGGTGGAGATGGTGCATTGAGTCCCCTAAGATCCTTGCTGGGACAGGAGTTAATGCTGTGAGGGTCTTGTGATGTCACCCTAAATCTAGGAGACCTGAGGTCTTTCTCTCCTGATGCATGTTTTGACTGCTAATTTTTGGCATGTCCTGTTGCCCGCACTTGTCGCCAACGCCAACCCCCTCCCGTTGCAGCAGCGACCAAGCCCAGTACAAACAGTAGCGCTACTTTCTGCGCCATCTCAGTTTGGGAGGCAAGCAATTCTGGCGTCGGGTCTGGATAGGGAAGGGCGTTGCCAGAGAAGTAGACGAGGGATCCCAACATTATGAGAAATCCGAGGGTTAACAGAGCGAACGGCGCAATTCTCTGCATCATTGAAACCTCAATCAAAAACTACAAAATAATGGACAGATTAATTGTCTTATCGTCCTCTATTCCCACTGCTCAAACCCAAGCTGTTGGATCCCGTCAGCCCACCAGGATCCCATCTGGGTGCGACGACGCTCAAAGCTAGCGGCCACCCAGATCAGCCCCAGGCCCATCAGGATGCCAACCCCCCATAGCAGCATGGGATACAGCAGCAACAGCAACAGCGCCTGTCGCAAAAAGGTCAGGCCAAATAACAGGGATCCCACCCATAGATAGGCTCGGATCCTCAAGCCCAAGCCCGCCACCACCAGAGCCAGTCCCAATCCCATCGGCCAAAATCCTGCCAAAAACTGTCCCCATGTCTCCACCCAGGTGGCCAGACAAAAGCACCCGAGAGAGAGGAAGCGAAGCCCGTGGCGTAAAGCCCGCGACTCGGTTGGCTGAAGCCCCGGATCCACATGCCCCACCCAGAGCAGGGATCCCGCTAGGGGCAACACATAGAGACTGAGGGAGAATCCCCCCGTACTGACCATCCAGCTATAGAGCACCCAATTGCTCAACATCAGGCTGATATAACTGAGCCGGATCTGTGAGGTCTGTGCCGCCAGGATGCCGTAATAGCCAGCCCCGATTAATAAGCTGGGATTATTCACCCACCAACAGGTCAACAGGATCACAGCCCCCGGCAGAATCAGGGCACTGTGGCGACCCGGTTCTGACCGCCAGCCCCAACGGTGCCAAGGCAGATAAAAGTAAAGCAGACCCACTCCACAAGCCAGGGATCCCACCCAAGGAAGAGCATCCCATGCTGATAGCCAGGTATTGAGACACATCCAAAGAATGACAGGGATCTGCACCGCCGCCCCATAGTTCCAGCCATCCTGCTCCTGATTGTGGCCATAGCTTTGCCACAGCCCATAGGCCACCCCGCCCATCGCCGTCAGCAGCCAAAGAATGGATCCAGTGGAACTGAGATTAATAGCTCCGAGGTTGGAGCCACTGGCACTAACCTCAAAAGATCCGATCCAGACCAGCAGCAGCACCGCCTGAGCCAGTCCCCAGTTGAGATGTCCCAACCCCCGCACCACCAGGGATCCCACCCCTAGCCATGTAGAGAGCCGAGGGGGACAGAGACGATGAACCAGCGCCAGCCCCACCCCCAGCAGAGCTACCAGCACCAAGCAATCCCCTAGATCATCCCCTTCCAACTGAGACAAAACGTAGAGCCAGCTCTCGTAAGCCGCCAGGGAGATGCCAATCGCCCCCAGGATCCCCAAGACCGAGGATCCCATCCTCTCGATCTGCCGCCTTTGCCCCAGGCCCAACAACAGGATCGCCAAACCCAAGGTGCCCACCCCTGATAGCGCCGTCCAGCTCAAGTGCAGCCACAGCCAGCCCAGTCCCCCATAGATCAACGGCCCCACCCACAGACTGCTAAAAGCCAGGGATCCCCAGCGTCGCCCCGCCTGATTGCCCCCCAGCCAAGCCAGGATCCCCAGCCCCAGATTGATTGCTCCGATCAGCTGAGCAGGCTCCAGCCCATTGCCCCATCCCCGCCAGCCCAGTACGACCAAACTGATCAAGACTGTCTCCAGCCCCCAACCCAATCCGTAGAGCAGGACATCCTGCCGAGTGGTTTTATCGGTTTCAAAGGCTATCTCCACCGTTGATTGACCTTCTACCCATACCCGAATGCCCAGAGCCAGGGATATCAACGATCCGGCAACCCAGCTCTCCGCTGGAGGTGAACTCAGCGCATCAAAGCCTATGAGAGTCTGCCAAGTCAGAAGGTGTGTCACCAGCCCCAATAGCCCCACCGCCAATACGCCACTCCAGAGATCCAAAGCCACTGCCAACGCTTGCCCCCATGCCCCCCCAGACGCTCGGATCACCGCCCGCACCAGCACCAGCCCCACCACAAATCCTGACCACACGCTGAAGACCATCGGCTCTGGCCCCCAAGCCAGGATCCCGGCGACTCCCACCCCAATGCCATAGCCACAGGTCAAGACCCGCTGCCAATCGGGCACTCCTGACTTGTAGCGCAGCCAAACCGCCAGGATCCCTGTGGACAAAACCAGATGCCAGACCAGGAGCGAGGCATCCCCCAGACTCAAAACCAACAGGGATCCCCCCAGTCCCAAAGCCAGTCGTTCCGCCACCGGAGCCAGCTTGGGGTACTCGGGATCCCGCCGCCAGCCTTCTGCAATCGCCAGCCAAAGGATCCCGTAGGGCAAGAGGGTGATGCCCAAGAGTGACTCCCCCGCCCAACCCAATGTGGACTGAACAGCCGTGAGCAGGCTATCCCGCAGCTCCAGCGGCACTACCCACCAGCTGGCCCAAACAGTCTCTAGACCCACCCCAAAGAGCAGAATCAACTCTACAGGGCGGGGAGCTGCGGCCAGTCGCAATAAGAGCAAGCGGATCCCGAAGAAACTGATTGCCAACACCTGCCACCAGAGCACAGGCCACCAGCTCAAGGTGACGAGTCCGCCCGCGCCAACTAAATATAGGCTGGGATTGCCAAAAGCGGGATTGGCAACGGGAAAATCCTCCATCCCATCTCGTGCCTGCTGTTCGCCCCAGCCCCAACCCAGCAGGGCCAGCACCAATCCCAGTCCGGAGAGGGGCAAATCTCCGGCCCACACACTGCGCAGTACCAAGAGCAATCCTGCTTCCACCAATAAGACCTGATCGGCCCGACCCTCTCTAGCCTCCGTCAGAAATACCGCGTACAGCACCGTGCCCACGAGGCCAGCATAGGTGACCAAGGCGGGATCCCAAGCCCAGACCAGGGGCAACCCCGCCAACACCAAAAAGTTGACCAAGATGCCGCGCCGGATCCCTAACCTACCGAGCCAAACCGTCATCGCCCCCAGGATCCCGACCGCCAGCAGCACCATCGGCCCAGGCACCCTCAAAGCATCCAACGCCCAGCCATTAATGGGCACCAGCAACAGGGCAATCGACTGCAAGGTCTGGCCCGTCAACCGCAGCCCCTCCTGCCGTTTGGCCCAGGCGGTGGCCACCCCAAAGGCAACCGTGTAGCCTAGCAGCAACCCATATTGTCCCGTTGCAGAAAAGCGATCCCACTGTCCGGCAGCTAACAACCCCGATGAGGCCACCACCAAAAACAGCCCCAGCACCAACAGCCAACGCACGCTCAACTCTGCCTTCAGGTTGTGCAGCAGTTGGGCCAACCGAGAAGGCTCACGGGTGGATCCGGGATCCTCGGGTGCGGCGGACAGGGCAGGGAATGGGTTCTCGTCGAGATCTGCGTCCTCTGTCGAGCTGGGATCCCGATCTGGCACAGGCTGTCCTTCAGGGGCCAAGGCCAAGAGCAGTTCTTGATTCTTGGCGGCGACCATCCCTGGGATCAAAAACAAATCGATCAGCTGTCCAACACTCGCGAGGCCAAACGTTCCTAACCAGAGTAGGCCCGACAAGCGGCCCAGATAGAGGCGGTGTAAACCACACAAACCCACCAAGCCCAGTATCCATAGCAGGTAGGCCACAGAAACCCGATAGCCGTTGGGAGGAGCTGTTGTCGGTCTGACAGGTGGGGGATCCTGAGCCTGTTCGGGATCCAAGGCTGTCGGTTGGGAAGGCATCCAGAAAGCGGGATCATCGTTGAGCTGATGGGCAGTGGTAATCGATTGAACTTGCTCTGTTGTCAGCAAACCCAATAGGTACCATTGCCGTAGTCCGTGGAGAAAACGCTGCTTGGATCCATGAACCACCACATCAAGATGAAAAGGCTGCTCGGGCTGACCGGAAGGAGAGGGTTCCATCTCAAGGATCCTTTCGCGGGAGAAGGGGTAGAGGCAACAACAACAGACTACCCGAGCGCACTCAAGACTTCTGTGATCGAGTTCCTTGATCAAACCACCAATTGTCGCAGTAGGACTTAACCCAGAGAAAGCCCTCTTTTTGTCTACAGCTAAGGAGATCAAGAACGCCTGATCAGATTATCCCCAATCCATTTTTTAATGTAATCATAAGCTCGAATTAACTTGCTCTTAACCCTAGAGTACTCATACCCTTCATTTTGAGTTACAAGACCCTGATTGAGTCTACAAGTCAGGATATTGGGGCATATCATGCTAACTTCAAAGACGGAAAAGCTGAATTTCATAATCCAGATTAATATCAGTCTAAACGGCCCCTCATCTGAGGCTTGATCAGATTGGATCCCTGCTTGGATCTATTCATTCACAGCCCTATCTCTATACGACTAGTTAGGCTGCCATGATCAGACAGCAAAGCAAGGCATGGGCCACAGCGGCATGGATGTTAGCCCCCACTCTCTTTTTCTTGGTGGTCTTTACCTACGGCCCAGGTCTCTACAACATCGCCAGCAGTTTGCCGGGGTTTCCCCGCTTATTCAGTAATCCGGCCAATCGCAACTTGGTGGGGGTGACCCTGTCCTACATGATGCTGGTGGTACCGGGATCCATTTTGTTGGGACTAGGATCCGCCCTGTTAGTGGATGGCCGCACCCCAGCCCGCGTGATGGCTCGGGCGGTGCTGTTTCATCCGGTCTTGCTGCCTCCTGTGGCGTTTGCTGCCGTCTGGCTTTATCTCTTGAATCCTGTCAGTAGCCCGATTCAACCTGTGCTGCGCTGGATCATGGGGGGACAAGGCAACATCTTGGGATCCAGTACCACGGCATTGGTGGCAGTAGCTCTGATCGGGATCCTCAAGCAGTTTGGGCTTTATATGCTCTATTTCTTGGCGGGCTTGCAAGGGATCCCAGTCGAACTCAAAGACGCAGCAGCTATGGATGGGGCAAATCGGTGGCAGACCTTTTGGCGGGTGGTGTTGCCGCTCCTTGGCCCAACGATGTTTTTTGTGGGCACGGTGGCTTTGTTGGACGGGATCAAAAGCGTCGATCACATCTTTGTTTTGACCAAAGGGGGGCCATCTGATGCCACCAACATCTTGCTCTATCGCATCTTTGTGTTGGGTTTTGAATATTACGATGTGCCCCAAGCAGCGGCCTTGACCACCGTCTTATTGACAGTGCTGACGTTGATCGCGCTATTGACCATGCCCAAACTAGAGAAGCGGGTTCACTATTATGGAGACTAAACTGCATCCGGGTGAGGAGCGGCCATTGGCATCTGATCGAGGCACCCCGACCCGGCCAGAATCGCCTCAGCCCCCGAGGGATCCCAATCGAGATCGGCCCCCTCAATTCAATCGCAACCAGATAGAAGGCTGGATCCAAGATGGGCTAGCCCTGCTGCTCTGCTTCCCCCTATTGATGGTGGTGTTCTTTATGGTGGTGGCCGCTTTCACCCCCAACCGAGCGCTGAATCGCGGGCAGATCTTTTCGGCCTTCACCCTCGACAACTTCCAGGTTGCCTTTGAATCCGCCAACTTCCCCCTGCTCTATTGGAATACCACCCTCTACGCCTTTGGGGTGCTGATCGCCCAGTGGATTGCGGTTACCTTGGCCGCTTTTGCCCTGACGAGGCTGCGATTTCGGGGGCGGGAGCCGCTGTTCTATCTGATCTTTCTCCAGCTTTTTCTGCCGCCTGTTGCCCTGATCTTGCCTAACTTCTTTCTGCTCCAAAGGATCCATCTCTCCAACACCCTGATAGGTCTGGGCTTGCCCTACATTGCCTCTGCCACTGGGATCTTCTTACTCCGACAGGGCTTCAAGTCGATCCCCTCAGAATTTGATGATGCTGCCTATGTCGATGGAGCGACGCCGCTGCAAGTGCTCTGGTATGTGCATCTGCCCATGATCAAGCCCTATTTGGCAGCTTTTTCTGTGGTCAGTTTGGTCTATCACTGGAATGAGTTTCTCTGGCCCCTGATCGCCACCTCCAGTGCCAGTAAACGGGTCTTATCGGTAGGATTAGCCAGTTTTACCCGTTCGGCAGAGTCGGGGGCAGAGTGGGGTTTAATTGCAGCGGGAACTGTTTTGGTCGCTAGCCCTCTCATCCTATTATTCCTATTCTTCCAAGACTTTTTTGTCAAATCTTTCAGTCAATCTGGGCTAAAAGGATAGAAATCGTGGTCAGAGATCTATTTATTGTCGGACAGTTTAGGCAAGGGGCTTAAGCCCCTTGTTCATAGTTGGTAGATTTGCGCACCCAAGAAATAGGGATCCTGAGGGTCTGGTGCTTGATGCTGGAGCTCATTCTTTGCCATTGGAATACATCGTGATTGGTATTATTTTTGATTTACCTAAATGCGGAAATTATATGCCAGAAGAACGATTAGTTTATGAAAGGGTTAATGGCAGGTTAATAGATGCTGCTTGATCAATTTCAGAGCAAAAGCCTATTGTGACGATGTTCGTGAAGAAGGCACATTGTCATGCTCAAGCATTCAGGTTTTGCAACTGCTTCCTTATTGGGGATCGCCCTGGGATCCTCTCTGATCTCACCTGCCTTTGCCCAGACCACCTCCATCACCTTCTACTATCCAGTAGGTGTCTCGGGGCCGTTGGCGCGCTTTATCGAGACCTATGTGGAAGAATTTGAGGCGGAGTATCCCGATATTGAAGTAGAAACCGTTTTTGGCGGCAACTATGTCGAAAACCAGTCTCAGATCGTGGCTGCCCAACGGGGAGGAACACCCCCTGATGTGTCGATCTTGCTATCCCAGGAACTGCGCACCCTGATCAGCCTGGATGTGGTGGAGTCGATGCAGCCCCTAATCGATGCAGATCCCGAGGGAGAAGCCATGATGGCCGATTTCTTCCCTGGCTTCATGCGCAATTCCACTCTGGATGGTGAAATCTGGAGCATTCCTTTCCAGCGCTCGACCCCCGTGCTCTACTACAACAAAGAGATCTTTGCCGAAGCAGGTCTGGATCCTGAGGCTCCCCCCACCACCTGGGAAGAGTTGATTGAGGTGGCTCAGCAGCTGACCGAGCGGGATGCCCAAGGGCAAGTTACTCGCTATGGGGTGGCCATCCCGACTGGCGACCGCAGCACCTGGCTGACCGAAGGACTCATTATGCAATCTGGGGGATCCCTCTACGATGTGGACAGCGATGGCCGGGTAGCCACCATCGACACCCCCGCCATGCGAGAGGCGATGCAGTACATCTATGACCTGCAACAGACCCACGAAGTCAGCCCACAAGGGGTAATCGCTTGGGGCACGGTGCCGAATGACTTTGCGGCAGAAAATGTGGCCATGATCTATCACTCAACGGGATCCCTGGGCTTTATTCGCGAAAATGCTGATTTCGAGTTTGGCACCACCTTTTTGCCCGCTAATGAGCAGTATGGGGTGCCGACCGGCGGCGGTAACTTCTACTTGCTGAAGGGATCTGATCCGGCTAAGCGCGCAGCGGTCTGGACGTTTACCAAGTGGATGACCAGCCCTGAGATGTTGGCCCGCTGGAGCATCGACTCTGGCTATGTGGCCCCCCGCATCTCCAGCTGGGATCTGCCCCTGATGCAGGAGTATGTGGAGCAATTTCCCCAAGCCGTGACCGCCCGCGAGCAACTGGAGTATGCCCAAGCTGAGCTGCCAGTCTATGCCCTGCAAGAGATCAAAGACATTGTCTCTAAAGCAGAACAAGACATCATTTTGGGCAATGCCAGCATTGAGGATGCTTTGGCCGCTGCTCAGGAGCAAGCTGATGAAGTATTGGCAGCTTTTCAGTAGAGCTTCAATGACCCTTTGAGGTCTAGATAGCTAATAGAACCAATAGAATAGGATCCCATTTTCCTGGTTAGATCGTGAGAGATGGGATCCTATCTTCATGACTAAAATGACTGAAGATTGAGACTATTTTACGAATAGGTTTCCGATTGGACTGTATTTTTGGACGCAGAAAATAAGCTAAGATGCTGTGAGTTTGCATAGTTCCAAAAGCAGAAAAAATCAGACTAGATCCACAAAATCTAGACCTACGAATCGGGAGGTTCTATTTTGAGATATTCATCATTGTTTCTCGTGTTGTGTGGCATGGCGCTGGCTCAGCCCATCGGAGAAGCCCTGGCCCAGCCTAGCGGCACATTGCGGCTCTACACCTCGCAACCGGATGCCGACGCTCAGCAGACCGCAGATGCTTTTCAGGCCGCTTATCCCGGCGTCACTGTTGAGATCTTTCGCTCTGGCACCGAAGAAGTGATCAGTCGGTTGCTGTTAGAAGCTGAAGCAGATGCACCACAGGCCGATGTCTTGTTGGTGGCGGATGCGCCCACCTTTGAGTTGCTCAAGGGGCAAGATCTACTGGAACCCTATTGCTCCCCTGAAGCCGAGGCTATCGATCCGGTCTACTACGACCCAGATTGCCATTACTTCGGCACCAAAATCTTGGCCACCGTCATCACCTACAACACCGAAAGCGCTGAACCCATCACCAGTTGGGCCGAGTTGGCCGAGTTGACTGAGAGCCAAGTGATCATGCCCAGCCCCAGCTACTCGGGTGCCGCTGCCTACAACCTGGGGGTCATCACCCGCAATGAAGACCTGGGTTGGGAGTGGTATGAGTCTCTCAACGAGAATGGCGCAGTCTTGGTACAGGGCAATGGAGCTGTGGCCCGCAATGTCGCTTCTGGTGAGCAGGGCTATGGCATGGTGGTGGACTTCTTGCCTATTCGAGCTCGTATCGAGGGATCCCCGGTGGAGGTGGTCTATCCCAGCGAAGGGGTGCCCATCATCACCGAGCCAGTTGGCATCGTCAAAGGGGCCACGAATGTAGAAGCAGCCCAGGCTTTTGTGGACTTTTTGTTGTCCGAACAAGGGCAGCAGGTGGCGGTGGATATCGGCTACATGCCCCTGCGGGCAGATGTTACGCCCCCTGAGGGTTTTCCGGCCCTGGATGAGTTCACCATCTTGAGTGCGCCTCCCGCCGATCTCGCCGAAACCCGTGAAGAGGACAAAGCCCGTTTCGCTGAGCTTTTTGGCGAATAATTGGGATGACCATTCCCCCTACAGCCTATTTCTCGAAATGAGTAACTTGAAATGAGTGGGCTGTGGGGGGCTGAGAGATGCTTTTGCGATGAACTGGCTCAAACACCCCATTGCCCCTTGGTTGATCGGGGTCTGCCTGATACTTTCCCTGACCAATCTCTATCCGCTGTTGCTGTTGATGCAACGGGCCTTCAGCCTTGAAGGGGTGTTTAGCCTCAGTAATATTCAGTGGCTGCTGGAAACCCCCAGGGTATCTCTTGCCCTCCGGCACAGCCTATTTGTGTCCCTAAGCGCAACCATACTGGCGCTAGTGGGGGGCTTATCACTGGCGATTGTCACCACCAAGACGGATCTACCGGGACGGATGTTGATCCGCGCCCTCTTTTTGTCGCCCCTAGTGATACCCCCCCAAATCTTGGCCCTGGCCTGGCTGCAATGGGCGGGGCCAGTGGGCTATCTTCAGCAGTTTTTACGCGGGATTCTGATCCTACACAGGCAAGGGCCACTCTGGAGTCTCTACAACCCAGGCGGCATCATTCTGCTCTTGACCCTTTTTGTCCTGCCCATCACCTATCTCACCCTCAGCTCAGGCTTAAGCCGTGTGCAACGACAGACCGAAGAAGCCGCTCGGTTGGATGGGGCTGGGATCCTCCAAGTTTGGTTCTACATCACTCTGCCTCTGCTGCGTCCCTATCTGGGGGCAGCGGCGGTGCTGGCCTTCTTGGGATCCCTGAGTAATTTCGGCATCCCAGCTTTTTTAGGGATCCCAGGTCGCTACATCACCCTGCCAACCCTGCTCTATCAGGAGGTGATTAACTTTAGCCGAGGGGGCTTGGGACATAGTGCTGCCTTGGCCCTGCTGTTTGGCCTGCCTGCCATCACCTTTTTGGGCCTGCAAAATCGGCTGCTGCGCCACGACGAAGGCGGACTGGAGCCCACTACAGATCTGCCCGATCCCTACCCTTTGGGCAAGATGGGTTGGCTCTGGGGGGGCATTTTGGGTCTGATCACCCTATTGGTGATAGTTGGCCCGTTATTTGCCATGACCGCGACGGCGCTGCTGAAGGCTTATGGTCTGCCGCTGACATGGGCCAACCTCACCCTCGAAAACTTTCGCTTTATCCTTTTTGATCTGGTGCGGGCCCGCCGTGCCGCTTGGCATAGCCTGGGTCTGGCCACGGGTGCGGCTTTGATCTGTACCAGCTTGGCGGTGATTGTGGGCTATAGCGTCACACGGATCAAGGGGCGGGGCTTGGCGCTTTTGCGGCTGATCGTGGATCTGCCCTATGCCTTGCCAGGTCTGATCTTTGCTCTGTCGCTCATCCTGGTTTGGTTGCCCTCCCCGATCCCAGGCATCAGCCTCTACGGGACGATCTGGCTGCTGCTGATCGCCTACTTGGGGCGGTTTTTGGCCTTCTCCTTGCAGCCCATCCATGCCGCTTGGCTCAGCCTGGACAAAAGCCTCGAAGAATCCGCCAGTATTGATGGGGCCAGCCTATTTCAGAGCTTTCGGTTTATCCTATTGCCCCTAATTGCCCCGGCTTTGGTGGCTGCGGTGCTATTGGTGTTTTTGCAAGCTCTGGCAGAACTTACCCTCTCGGCGCTATTGGCGGGTTCGGGTACAGAAACGTTGGGCTGGTTGGTGTTTGGTCTCCAACAAGGGGGCTACACCAATCAAGCTGCTGCCCTCAGTACCCTGCTGGTTGTAATCCTGTTCGGGGTTGCCGCCATTGTGGCTCGACTCAGGCCGCAACAGATCTAAGGGGTCTCACCCTTCATCGTTATCATCTGGCAATCTTTCTCGCTAGCCTCTCAATCTCAGGACTGCTGGCTCAGGACTGCTGGCGGTAGTGCAGTACCTCTGGGGGTTCGAGAAAAAAAGAGCCAATCAAGCTGCGCCACTGCTGGTAGTTGTCAGATTGGCGGAAGTTGACCAGATGGGCATCCAAGGATGTCCACTGGATCTGCAACAGATAGGATCCCTGCTTTTCGATGCAGGCATAGAGCTGGTGGCCCAGATGACCCTCGGTGGCCTCTAGACAGGAATAGGCTTGAGCAATTGCCCCTTCAAAGGCCGTCATCTGAGCAGGATCCACTTGGATCCGTACCACTTCCAAAACGGGGCCAATCTTATCTACCATTAGATCCTCCTTCAGACATCCCATCGGTTGCAGAGAAACTCACTTCACCTCCCCCATCCCTCACAAATAACGGGCGGGATCCACAGGTTGACCGTTGACCCGCACTTCAAAGTGAACGTGCGGGCCGGTGGATAAGCCGGTTGAGCCGGATCCTGCCACCACCTGGCCCCGCTGCACCTGTTGGCCTTGGCCCACGGAGAGGCGGCTGTTGTGGGCGTAGAGGGTGGTGATACCGCCGCCGTGGTTAATGATGACGGTGTTGCCATAGCCCCCATACCAGCCGGCAAAGATGACTGTACCTGTGTCAGCTGCCTGAACGGGTGTCCCGGTTGCCACTCCAAAGTCGATGCCTGCATGCAGGCGACGAGTGCCATAAACCGGATGAATCCGCCAGCCAAAACCACTGGTGACTGGCCCCCCCACTGGACGCACCAGTCGGCCTGTTCCCTGAGCGGGATCCCCACCCCCAGACGATTGGGTCTGTTGGGCAATCAGTTGTTGAATCAAGCCCGTCAGCCGCTGAGTATCTGCCTCCAATCGCTGTTGGGCAGCCTCGTAAGCAGAGCGTTGACCGGTGATCCGTCCGATCATCTGCTCATGGGCCACCGCCTGCTCTTGCAGTTGGTTGCGCTGGGCGGCCAGCTCCTGAATGATCAGAGCGATCTCGTTGCGCTGGCGTTCTAGGGCGATCCGCTGTTGATCGATCTGACGCGTGGTCTCCTGCATCTGGGAGATCAGCGCCCGGTCGGCCTCGATCAAGAGGTGCAATTGATGGCGACGATCAAAGAATTCGTTCAGATCCCGGCTACTCAAGAGCAATGCCCACCAGCGCTCGGATCCCTGGCGTTGCAGATAGCGCAGCCGAGCTGCCGTACCCGCCTGCTGTCGGCGCAGATTGACCTCCATCTCCTCCAGTTGCTGCTGAGCTTGTTCGAGGGAGCGCTGTGCCTGTTGGAGCCGATATTCGTTGTCGGCGATGCGGGTGTTGGTGCTAGTGATGCTGGTGCGGATCTGGCCCATCTGTTGTCGGGCGGTGGATTCCTGCTGCTGAAGCTGTTGAATCGCCTCTTGGTTGGTGCGCAGTTGTTGCTGGAGCTGCTGTTGCTGTTGCTCTAGGCTCTGGATGCTCTGGGCGTGGAGGGGCGAATGCCAGAGGCTCAGTCCTACCATCAATAGGATGCCGGTCAGCCCCACGATCAACCACCGAGGGATCCCTTGGCCAGGCTTTCCCAGGACATTCGGGATCCAAAGATGGATTTTGGGGGAATGAATTGGGGGGCGCGGCTGGGCGCTACGGCTCTCAAAATTGGCTGTCACAGCTTGACAGACCTCTCACACCACATCGGCGCAATCCTACCACGGTAATCCAATCGAGTGTATTGGAGACACTGGTGAAACCATTTTGCCAGTTTGGATTGAGTGACGTACTCCCGACAGCAAAGCAAGCTTATGCTGCGGGCTTCTCCCACCGGAAGTGTTTTACCACTGGCTACCGGGTTCGAGCTTTTTATAGTGAGGAAGACGCCCAGCCCCACTTT
>JBHJNR010000431.1:0-2191 GCA_050330615.1 Cyanophyceae cyanobacterium | reverse complement strand
CCCATGATCAGCACTTTGATCAGCAACCCCAGCGGTGCCACCGCCTTTCGATGGCAAGGTTTTGTTTGGGCTATATGCCTTTGTTGGGGGCTTTTGAGTGGATGTAGCGTGGCGGCAGTGCGTACCGATCGGCTCGTGTTTGGCCAGATCTCTGACCCCAGCAGCTTTAACTATTACTTGTCTACGGATAATGCCACTCGCGATGTGTTGGCCTACACGATGGGGGGGCTGACCACCACCGATCCCGATACCCTGCTCTCGATGCCCGAGTTGGCGGAGGGATGGCAGGAGTCTGAGGATGGGCTGACCTATGTCTTCACGCTGCGGCAGGGGTTGCGCTGGTCGGATGGGGAGCCTTTGACGGCGGCAGATGTGGATTTTACCTTCAATGACATCATCTTCAATGAGGCCATCCCCACCTCCAGCCGAGATGTGCAGCGGATTGGGGAGGAGGGATCCCTTCCCCAAGTGCGGGCTTTGGATCAGCGACGCATTGAGTTTGTGCTGCCCGAACCATTCGCGCCCTTTTTGATCCAGGCGGGATCCCCGATCATGCCGCGCCATATCCTTAAGCCCGCCATCGACGATGTCGATGATGAGGGTAATCCCGCCTTTTTGCGCACCTGGGATATCCAAACCCCGGTGGAGCAGATCCTCAGCAGTGGCCCCTACGTCATCACCGAGTACACCCCCAATCAACGGGTGATCTACCAGGCCAACCCCTACTACTGGAAAAACCAGGATCCCAGCTTGGCTCCATCCCCCCGGATCCCGAATCTGGTGATTCGACTGGTGGACTCTCAGGATACGGAATTCCTGCAATTTCGCTCTCGTGAGTTGGATAGCTATAACGTGCGGGGCAGTGACTTTCGGCTGCTCAAACAAGAAGAAGAGCGGGATCAATTCACTATTTACAATTTGGGAGCCACCCTCAACAACAATTTCTTGGCCTTTAACCAGTCCATCGCCACTCAGCCGGAGTCTGGCCAGCCATTTGTGGATCCGGTACGCTCCCGATGGTTTCGAGAACTGCGGTTTCGGCAGGCGGTGGCCCATGCCCTTGACCGGCAGGGCTTGGTGGATGGTGTCTTGCAGGGGTTGGGGCAGGTGCAACACTACACCATTTCTCCCGCCAGCCCTTTTCATCTCAGCCCAGAAGAAGGGGCACCTCGCTATGACTACGATCCTGAGTTGGCACGGTCTTTACTGCGAGAGGCAGGATTTGAGTATGGAGAGGATGGCTTCTTGCGGGATGAGGCGGGCAATCGCGTCCGTTTTACCCTCCAGACCAATGCGGGCAACAATGAGCGAGAGGCCACGGGATCCCGTATCCAGGAGGATTTGGCGGCGATTGGCATCACGGTGGACTTCAACCCCATTGCCTTCAACACCTTGGTCGAGCGGATCAATTCTCGCGAATGGGAGGCCATTTTGCTCAGCTTTGGCGGCGGTGGGGTGGAGCCGAATAATGGGGCCAACATCTGGCGCAGCAGTGGCCGTCTGCACCTCTGGAATCTGGGATCCCAACCCGGTAGAGAAGCAGATGGAGTGGAGGTCACAGAGTGGGAGCGGGAGATCGACAGCATCTTTGCCCAGGGCACCCGCGAGTTGGATTTTGAGAGCCGAAAAAGGCTGTATGACCGCTACCAAATCATTGCTCAAGAGCAACTTCCCCTGATCGGCACCTTTAATCCGCTGGTTTTGACCGCTGTGCGTGATCGGGTGGAGGGGGTGGATCCCAGGCCTATCTTGGGCACCTTGTGGAATTTGGATGAGCTAACGGTGGAGCTCCAGCCGGAGTAGAAGCATCTTGATCGGCAAAGAAGATCGACCATTAGTTTGCATTCAAACAGTATGTGCTAGTATTTTAGAGGAGGCGGTTGATCGGGCCTCGGCAGCTGGTGAGCTAGCCCTGGTTTGATTCCCCTTGATCAACATCGCTTCATCAACCTTTTCGTCCTAATTCAAAGTTGGAGAACCCGATGAGCACCGATCTGCGCACGATCTTTGAGGACATCAAAACCCAGCTGTCTGCTGGTAAAGTTATGGATATTTTTGAGCAATACTACGCTGATGATGTGGTGATGCAGGAGAACGAAAACCCTCCCACCGTCGGCAAAGATGCTAACCGGCTGCGAGAAATTGACTTTTTCTCCAAAGTGACTGAGTTTCGGGGCATGGAACTCAAAAA
>JBHJNR010000430.1:0-5998 GCA_050330615.1 Cyanophyceae cyanobacterium | reverse complement strand
GCCAGATTCTGAGCTTCAGTCTTCACTTGGTTCCACAATTGGCCATCGGCTGAGCTGTACCAGTGAAAATACTGCATCATTACGCCTGAAACCATACCAGACTCCTGGTGAATCAACTGATTTAAACTCTCCTGTAGTGTAATTCAGAGTAGATTTTTTTATGGTTTGTTTACGGTTTGCGACGAATTCAAACCTGTTTGAATTGTTGGATGATGTACTCCCGGAGGGAGAGTTATCTACTATTGGGCGGTTTAGGCAAGGGGCTTAAGCCCCTTGTTCGTAGTTGATGAATTGACGCCGCTGAGTCATAGGGATCCCATCTCTTGCTCTCTGAATCCAGCATTTTTGGGAGTTTCAAGATCTCTGGATTGTGATGCTGATCGCGATAGAAGTGGAGGCCAGAAGGAGGGGGGGATCCCGGCTTTAACCTTGCTTGTCTTCGGTCGATAACGCCAAGGATTCCTGGACTGATTTTGCTCCGTTTAGCTGTCTTGACTGGGTAGCCCAGCGGACAAAGGCCGCACCCGTGAGATACATGACAAGGCTATAGATGGCCGCAGGAATGGCTAACACAGGCTGATTGAGCAGGGTAGGAGCGCTGGCAATAGCAATCGCCAAGGTGCCATTTTGGATGCCTACCTCCACAGTGATTGCCTTGGTACTGGCATGATCCAGTTGGCCCAGCTTCGCCATTCCATAACCCAAAACCATAGCGGCCAGGTTTAACACCAGAGTGACCAGCCCCACCTGGGCGATCCAGTCCATCACAGTATCCCGCTGTTGCACCAACAGTCCGACGATAATCAAGCCCAAAAACAGAATGGAGGCCCACTTCACCCAGGACTCGGTTTTGGCCGCCCAATGAGGAGCATAACGACGGAGAGCCATCCCCAACGTGACCGGAATGATCGTAATGATGGCCAATTGCAGCACGGTTGCCCCAAAAGGCAGTTGCAAGGCTGTTCCTTCGGAGAGGAAAACCCGCATGGCCAAGTTGATCACCACAGGAATCGTAAAAACGGTGATGAGGCTGCTGATCGCCGTCAAAGTAATAGACAATGCCACATGCCCCCGAGCCAGGTAGGTGACCATATTCGAGGTGGCACCGCCAGGACAAGCCGCCAGGATCATCACCCCCACAGCCAGCTCGGGCGTCAGCGGGAAGAGGGAGGCCACGATAAATCCCACTATCGGCAGCATTACCAACTGGGACAGCAGACCAATCAAGACTGCTTTGGGATAAAGCCAAACCCCTCTGAAGTCTTGCGGAACCAGACCTAGCCCCATCCCTAACATGACAATGAATAGGGCCAGCGGCAGAAAAACCGTTGTCAAAAAGCTCGACTCCATCAGTGTCCTTATCTCGTGTGAGTGGGCCTAGTGTGCGTGGGTCTAGGTGTGGCGAATGATGAGTAGTTTATCCGAATGTGCGAGACTTCTCTTTGCCAATCTTGATCTACAAGAACCTCTGTTCCGTCACCGTTTACCCTTGTGATTAGTCCCTCTCAACTGCCTGCCATTGGGTTGCTGCTCTGCCTCTGTGTGGTAGCGGGATCCCTGCCCATCACGGCTGGACTGGCTCGCCTGATCGCCCATCTCGATCTCAGAACGGTGGGCACAGGCAATGTCAGCGTTGCTGCCGCTTTTAAACATGGCGGGCCACAACTCGGGATCCCGGTGGTGCTGGGAGAGATTGGGCGAGGGATCCTACCGCTGCTGCTGACCATTGGGCTGGCCGTACCCCGCTATTGGGGACTATTGGGACTGATCCCGGTGGTGGTGGCCCGGTTTGTCAGCTTTCGGGCAGGTGGGGCCACCAACTGGGGCTGGGGGCTCTTGGTCTATGATCCGATGGTTTTTGGATTAGCCTTTCTAACCGGACTGGGGATTTGGCCGCTCGTCCAATCGCGCCGCTGGGGGGCACGCTGGGGCTGGCTCAGTGCTGGAGGTTGGGCCTGGATCCTGGGTCGGTTGCCGTCCGATGGGCTGGCTATGCTGACAGTGGCCTTGGTACTGGTGCTGCTCGATCGGCATCTTCAGGATGATATGAATTCTCCATCACAATCACGGGGCAAACCCCTGCCGCTTCAGTCCGCCACCGATCCAGCGCAGGTGGGATCCAAGGCTGCCACCCTCTCACAACTGCTGGCCTGGGGCTATCGGGTGCCAGGGGGCTGGGGGATCCCGGTGGAGTTAGCCCCCCACGTGGATCGCTGGGTGCCTGACATTCCCTTGGATCCCGACTGCCCTCTGATCGTGCGCTCCTCAGCCCTTGATGAAGATGGGGCGAGTCATTCTCTGGCCGGAGTGTATGAGAGCATCAGCGGCATCACCACAGCAGCAGCCCTCAAACAGGCGGCCCTCGACTGCCTCCAGAGCTATCACAGCCCTACCGCAGTTGCTTATCGGGCCCAATGGCAGTTACCGGACTCTGGCATGGCGCTCTTGGTACAGCCTCAAATCTCAGGGACAGTCCTCGGTGTAGCCTTTAGCCGTCAGCCCGTTGATGGATCCCCTCGCATCATCATTGAGGCCAGCGACAGGGGGGATCCCTCCGTCGTTTCAGGAGCCGGGATCCCGGTGCATCTAGAGATCTCTATTGATACAGACCCGCATTTGCCTGACCAAGACCTCCTGCCCGTTGCTGTTTTAGAAGAACTGGTGACTCTGACCCAGGAGTTAGAAGCCCGATTCCACGGGATCCCTCAAGATATCGAGTGGATCTGGGATGGCCACCACCTCACCCTCTTGCAATGCCGCCCCATCACATCGCTACAGCCGATCTGGACTCGCACCATTGCCGCCGAGGTGATTCCCGGTGCCATTCGCCCACTGACCTGGTCGATCAATCGCCCCCTCACCTGTGGCGTCTGGGGCGACCTGTTCACCTTGGTATTGGGAGAATCTGTCCAAGATCTAGATTTCACCCAGACGGCTACGTTGCTGGGATCCCATGCCTATTTCAACGCCACTTTGTTGGGGACGATCTTTCGGCAAATGGGCTTGCCAGAACAGGGGCTAGAGTTTTTGTTGCGGGGAGGAAAGATGGGCAAACCACCCCGATCCGCCTATGGCCGTCTGCTGAGCTGTTTACCAGGACTATGGCGATTGATTCAGATGGAGGGATCCCTGCCTCGGCAATTTGAACAGGATGATCAGGAGCATTTTCAACCCACCCTTGACGTGCTAGAGCAAGTGCCTCCTGAACAGCTCACCCAGGCAGAATTGTGGGGGGTGATCAGACAGATTCAAGATCTACTGAAACAAGTCACTCTCTACAATATCCTTGCCCCGATTGGGTTTGCGATTCGGCGCAGCTTATTTCGTACCTCTGATACCTGGCTGCAAGACATCACCAGTCCCGACAGTCAGGCGCTCCAAGCCATGCACAACCTGGCCCAAGCCGCTCAACTCCAGGCGAACCAAAGCGGGATCCCTGTAGTGGAAGCCTTGAGGCTGGCTCCGTTGCAGGAGCAATTCCAGCGCATCCTAAAAACCTATGGCTATTTGAGCGAAGTGGGCACCGATATCGCGGTTCGCTGTTGGCGTGAACAACCCCAGGTGATCGAGCAGATGGTGCTCCGATTCGCCGCTAGTCCCGAGCGCCAGCCAGGGGATCCTGCTGTTTTAAATGCATGGCAACGCTGGCGACGCTCTCAATGCCAACCCCGACTCGACCTCAAAGGCAAAGTGGCAACCGTCTATGCCCGCCTATTAGCCCATTTGCGCTGGTCAATCCTCACCCTAGAGCAGCGGTGGCTAGCCGGTGGGATCCTGACTCAAGCTGGGGACATCTTCTTTCTCGAACAGGATCAGATAGAAGCATTAGCCCTGACCAAAACTCCCATCCTCAGTTCCATTCTGGATCCGATTCGGGCCTCGATCACAGACCGAAAACGGCAGTTTGAACAAGACCAAATCCGTTCCATTCCCCCTGTGGTTTATGGATCCCGGTTGCCGGAAAGCCCAAATCCCTCCTTGGCTGTATCGTCCGACCTGTTGATCGGGATCCCTGGCAGTGCAGGAGAGGTGATCGGCACCATCCAAGTGCTGAAATCCCTGACAGAAGCGGGTTCTCAGCCATTCCAGGCTAATACTATTCTCGTGGTTCCTTATACCGATGCGGGCTGGTCTCCTCTATTGGCAACAGCCTCCGGCATCATTTCTGAAGTGGGTGGGCAACTCTCGCATGGAGCGATTTTGGCCCGAGAATATGGGATCCCAGCGGTGATGAATGTGGCAGGTGCGATGACACTATTGACCAATGGCCAACAGGTCAGATTGGATGGTGGTTTAGGGCAGGTCGAAATCTTGACGCCACCTGTTCAGGAGGCTCAGGTTAGCATCGGGGCCAGAATCCTTTAAGATTTGATCAAGGTTTGGTCGGCACAATGGCCGGATCCCAAGACTTTGGCCTGACATTACCCCCAGGGATCCTACCGGAGGGGCTTTGATGACTGGGGCAGAGTTGATTACGGCTCAGGAGGCCACAGATGCACATTGCATGGCTCGGTAAGAAGACTCCCTTTTGTGGCAATGTCACCTACAGCCGCGAGGTTACCAATGCCCTGTTAGACCGGGGGCATCAGGTCAGCTTTTTTCACTTTGCCACTGAGGTAGAAAGCGGCTCGGAGGCGGAGCTGAGTGAAACAGAGGATCCCGCCCTCCTCCGGGAGGATGTATCGCTGCCCTACCTCTACAAATCCCAGATTTACACCATCCCCAATCCTCGTGCCTCCAAGGTCTTGACTGAAGCCCTGAAAACCTTGGCCCCTGATCTGGTTCATGCTTCGTTGACTTTATCTCCGCTCGATTTTGCCTTGCCTGAGCTTTGTGCTGAGTTGGGCATACCCCTAGTGGCCACCTTTCATCCAGCCTTTGACCGTCGCCGTCGCAATATTGCCTCCCGTACCCAATATCTGGCCTACCAAATCTATGCCCCAGCCTTGGCCCATTACCACCGGGTCATCGTGTTCTCGGAGGCCCAACAACAGATCTTGATCAAACTGGGGGTGGGATCCCAGCAGGTGATCACCATTCCCAATGGTGTGGATGTGGACAAATTTTCCCCTGGCCCATCAGAGGTAAAGCAGGAGTTTGACGCCGATCATCTGTTTGTTTATCAGGGACGGGTGGCAGCAGAAAAGAATCTGGAGGCTCTACTCAAAGCTTGGAAACAAGCTGAGATGGGAGACCGTTCCAAACTGGTGATTATGGGGGATGGCCCGCTGGCTGCTAGCCTCAAGCCGTTTTATACCCCTCAGCATGGGATCCTATGGCTGGGTTACGTTGCTGATGAGGCTCGCCGGATCGATATTTTGCGGGGGGCGGATGTGTTTGTGTTGCCCTCTTTGGTGGAGGGGCTGTCCCTCTCGCTGCTAGAGGCGATGGCTTGTGGGGTGGCTCCGGTGGCAACAGATGTTGGGGCTGATGGGGAAGTGCTGGATGATGGGGTAGGCATCCGCTTGGATCCTCACCGGATCACGGCCCAATTGGTGACTCTATTGCCCCTTCTACGCGATCAACCCGAGTTTCGGCAAATGCTGGGTCATAAAGCGCGGCAACGAGTTTTGGAGCGCTACACCCTTTCTCGCAATATCACGGCGGTGGAGGACTGCTATCGACAGTTAGTGGGATCCCCGACCCAGCCAATCTGATCTATTATCTTTGCTAGAGGGCGTTGACTAAGGCGTGTTTGAACCCTTCTGATTTGAATTGGTGATGGTTCAGAGACAATGGGTCAGTCAGACTCCAGAATAGGAGCCACCATTGAGAACTAGCCCATAATGTGCTCAGGCTTGATGGTTTTAGCTAATGCGGCGAAAGCCCCGCACTCTACCCGCAGGGTGAGTGTCGGGATGAAAGCCGCGTGAGGCAGAGCCGAACAATTTGATTTCACACTGGCTTCGGGGTTAAATGAGGATGGCCTAAAAACCCACCTGACCGCATCGTAACGACAGGCTTCAGTAGCGGTAATACGCTTGCCCAGGATAGTTCG
>JBHJNR010000429.1:0-21598 GCA_050330615.1 Cyanophyceae cyanobacterium | reverse complement strand
TTGAGACCGATCTGAGTCTCTACCAGAGCGAGCGGATCTGCTCAGGGGTAGAGTCTTGCACCGGCATGGATCCCATCCGAACTTGAATGGCCATATCAATGACCATACGGCTACTGAGCAAGATTAAGAGGGCTGTGGTCAACCCCAAGAGATCTCGCCATCCTCCACTCTGTTCACGCCAAACCATATCGAACACTCCTCACAAAAATAGGCCCACACACCAGGCTTGAGGCAATCTTATGCAAAGACAGGGGGGTGAGGTTGAGATCTAGATCACCTTTTGGTACGGGATCTAGACTGTGAAGAGGACTAAAAGCGCAATGGAACCCCTCTCAGGAATTGATCTCAGCCTTGACCAAGATAAAGCTTCAGGGTTCCACAGCATTCAGTGAGCAAAGCATCCCATTAAGGACGGATGAATTGCAGGCTGGGCTGAGACAACGTGACCTGATAATAGCCAGCCTGGGATCCCAGAGTGGTGTTGTAAGGTGTGGGCAGATTAGGCCGACTGATAGGGGGCTCGGCAAACCGCTGGGTCTGTTGGTAGCGGTCTACCGCATCCGTAAAGGAATTGGTTCGCTCCCGCAGCACATCCTCAGGAAAGATAGTGAAGTCTTCGTTGGGGGGAGCATCTAACACAAACCCATCCACCTGTCGCAGGAAAGGATTGGTCTGGGCCCAAGCAGAATCACCCATCATTGCCCCCGCCATCACAGCAACCCCGGCGAAAACAGTGCTGGTCACAAACGTAGGCAAGACTCGAAGCAGTTTGACAGACATGGGATCCTCCTCAACTCGCAACAGATTCTACTCTACCTGGAGGCAAAGGCAAGGGGTGGGGGCTAATAACGCCCCATCTCACCAGAGTTTCTTCACGAATCGATCCTGCTGACCTTGACCACTAAGTATAAATGCGTGAACATAGATTAATAATTTCTTTGATCCCCGCTGATCCCCAGGCTTGTTTTCACGATTCTTGTTATCAAGATCGTGCGTTAAGACGGGCTAAGCTGTCAGTCCAGGTGTCAAAGGCTTGCAGGCATTCTGTCCTTCTTCCGGATCCGCCTTCAATTCAGATCGACCTCGATCCTGTTGATCGCCTTCCGGTTTAGCAATCTTGTGTGACTACAAACCTGTGTGACTCCTCGGGAGGAGAACGACCCCATGAATTCAGAACGTCTTAGTCTAGAAGATTTGACTCTGCGGCAGCTGCGAGCCCGCGCCATGGAGCTAGATATTTCCCGCTACAGCCGCATGACCAAAGATCAATTGCTAGTCGCTATTCGGGCGGCCCAAGTCAGTCAAATTGGCCGCCAGCCCACCTCTCCCGCGCCCCAAGAAAAAGACAAGCCCGCCAGCGCCAAATTTCATGCTGGTGGCGTCCACGATATTGCTCGCTTGGCTGATGTGGATGAGAAGCTCGGCGATCTGCCCGGTGGCTATGGCACAAGCCGCATTGTCCTATTACCTCGAGATCCCCAGTGGGCCTATGCCTATTGGGATATTCCTAACGATCACAAAGAAGACCTTCGGCGGCAAGGGGGACAGCAATTGGCCCTACGGGTCTACGATGTGACCGATATTGATTTGAATAGCCAGGTCGCCCACAGCATGCAGGAGTACCCCTGCGATGAATTAGCACGGGAATGGTATGTCCCCATCCCCATTAGTGATCGCTCCTATATTGCTGAGATTGGCTACCGCACCTGGGATGGCCGCTGGTTGGTGCTGGCTCGCTCCGCCGGAGTGATGGCCCCCCCCACCTATCCCTCCGATTGGTTTGAGGAGCATTTCATCACAGTGCCGTTTGATATGCCGCTGCATGGCAAAACCCTACTCCAGCTCAAGGCACCCTATCAGCGATATGGGGAAGAGGCTGCTCTGGGTGCTGCGGCCTCAGCTTCGACCACCACCACTACCACCATCACGAAGGATCCCTCCATCACCGATGCCTTCTTCCAGATGGCGGGTGGATTTGAGTCGATGCGGGTGGCTGGATCTCTGTTTGGTAGCCACCAAATGTTGCCAGAACAGACCCTCAGCTCATTTGTCACTCCTTCTGGAGTGGGGATGCTCTCGGAGGAGCGGCTGGCTGGTGCTGCCGTTGCCCCTTGGATGGCCTCAGGGTCTGGCCTCGGCCTCTTCTCCGGTTCTTCTGAGGTGATGCCTCAACAACAACGGGCCCGGAAATTCTGGCTGGTGGCGGATGCAGAGCTGATCGTCTATGGTGCTACGGAACCCGATGCTACGGTGACCATCGGCGGCAGACCCATCAAGCTCAATCCTGATGGCACGTTCCGCTTCCATATGGCTTTCCCGGATGGCAACATCGACTTTCCCATCTTTGCGGTGGCAGCAGATGGAGAACAGAATCGTGAAGTCCACCTGACCTTTGATCGGGCTACCCCCGCTCACCGCACCAATACCAAGGAGGAAGCGGTGGAGGAGTTGTTGCCATAGCCCACTTTGGTTATGACGGTTGACAATTCACTTAATTCCCCTGAATGAGTTCTACGGGATCCCTAGTATCACCACTGGGGATCCTTTGTTTGATTGGGCGTTGAGGAGGGACTGTTCTTGGCTATTGCTGCTGGGGGAGAAATGAGTGGGTCTAGAGCTACCCCAAGCCTGCATTGATGGGCATCTGAGATGGCGATCCAGCCAATGGTGTCTCAGGTGGAAATCCCCGAGATTAGAGCTACGGTATGACGCCGTTTCAACCCGATGGATCCCTGGTTTGGAGAACCCCCATGCAAGAGCGCGAGAGCATTTTATTTACCGTTATCCAAGGGTTGGGCCTCAATATGTCGGGCTTGGCGCTGCTAGCCAGTGCTGGGTTTGCCTTGGGGCCGGTGGCTTTGACCGGAACCATCTTGGCGATTATCGTCAAGTTGATCGGGGATAGCCAGTTGGTGCGGGCCTATTGGTTATGGCAAGCCATAGAAAACGACGGGATCCCCAGGGATATGTAGGTTTAGCCGTGACACGTTGCTGAGGAGAGGGTGTTAGAACATGTGGGTGGTTCGATCTCCTATCTAGAGATTGCAACGCTTTCTCTCTTCTTCCTAGCTCACCGTTTATGATTCCTGAGCATCGTCAGCACGATCTGGAAAAATTGCTCTACCGCCTCGGGTTGACAGCCTGGGATCCCCTCGATTGGGAGTTGCTGGATCAGGCGTTAGTACACCCCCTATTGGATCCGGTGCGGAATAATGACCGACTGGAGTTCTTTGGGGATGTGGTGCTGAGGTTAGTGGCGACAGAATTTTTGTATGCTGAGCATCCCCAGGGATCTGTGGGGTTGTTGTCAGAATTGCGGGCGGACTTGGTGAGCGATGCCCATTTGACCGAATTGGCTGATAGCTATGGCCTGGATCGTTTCTTGGCAGTGGGGCCCAGTGTCAAAGCTCAAGATCTGGGTCGGGCCAGTCGATTGGCGGATGCGTTGGAGGCAATCTTGGGGGCGCTCTATCTCAGCTGGGGACACACAGCAGTTACCCTTCAGCGGCTGCATACGTGGCTAGACCCTCATTTTTGTACCCGCAGCCAACAGTTCTTCGCGGATCCCACCCGCCGCAACCCCAAAGCTGCCCTGCAAGAATTGACGCAAGCGGTCTGGACAGGGGTATTGCCAGACTATCGGCTGTGTGGCTCCCAGTCTCAACCCCCTTGGTTTGAGGTGGAGGTGTGGTGTCAGGGTCGTTGCTGGGGCCAGGGATCCGGCTCATCCAAGAAAGCAGCAGAGATGATGGCTGCGAAACAAGCTTTTTTGGCCATGCAGCAAGAAGGAATCGGGATCGGGATCCCTGGTTAAGAGGGGGGGTGATGGGAAAAGCCTACCTGCTCCTGAGGCTCTATGGAAGCATTGAGACGATGATGCAGGGCTTTCAAGCTGTTGCGGATCCCAAACTGGGCTAGGTTGGGGCGCGGTGGCACTGTTTCCAGATTGGGCAACTCCATCACATCAGCACAAGGACAGCTATCGGCTGGTCGGGATCCCCGTATCTGCATGGCAATAGGCAACTGGCAGCGACCACAACTCTCGATGGCCCAGGATCCCGTCAGTAGAACGGCAACCGTTTCACAGGAGCCTTCCAGGTAGCACTGGTTCGCATCAGCTGAGATCTGTTGCCAACAGGTCTCAAACTCTGCGCTGTAGTTATTACCTCTACCCAGCACAGAGATGGGTCGCAGCACGGTGAGGCCAGAGGGTTGAGAGAGTTGGATGCCTTTGCCCAGCTGAAACCAAGTGGCGAGATACTGTCTGACTTCGGTGGTTGTGGCCATGGGCATCCCTCATGTATCTTTCTCCAGTGTAGAATTCACCCTGAGGCTTCTACAGTTCCTTAGTTTTTGTCTTAAAGAGAGTCTGCACGTTGAAACATAAGTAGACACAAGTTTAAGTAAAGAAAAGTTTAGGTAAACACAAGTTCATTGCTAAAGCTGGGCTAGACCTGCTGCTTCTTGATCCGATTCAGTTCTTGCTGTAGAGCCTCAATTTCTTGTCTGAGGCGAGCGGCTTCCGACAATTCGATAGCTGCCGAGGGATCCCCTGTGGTCTCATCGCTAATATCGTCGATGTTGATCTTGACCGGGCCATTCCCGGCGGGCCTAGTCTTGCTCTGTTGAGCTGCGGATCCCTGCTTGAGGTTTTGTTCCATAAAGGCGCGGGATTCATCAGCACT
Source organism: Cyanophyceae cyanobacterium (assembly GCA_050330615.1). Classification (GTDB taxonomy): domain Bacteria; phylum Cyanobacteriota; class Cyanobacteriia; order Thermostichales; family Thermostichaceae; genus JAAUUM01. Next base: position 16,913 of record JBHJNR010000429.1, on the reverse strand, counting down.
CATGGCACCCCGTTGGACTAGTTCATCCACAACATCTTGCAGCTGTTTTTGCAGGTCTCCCAGTTGCCCTCCAGCTCGACCCACGAATTTGACGGCATTGTCAGCAGCGGCTCCTGCCAACCCAACGCCCAAATAAAACGCCTTGCGCGCAAAATTTGACAGATTGTTCTTGGGTTTCTCTGGAGCCATTAGAAAAAAAAGAGTCAGTGGGGAGGACGCTTGTCCCCAATCACCCTAACTCAGATCATTGGGGATTGGCTGTGACCCCAGCGGGATCCCACGTCCTGAGGATCTTTGCTATCGGGCCGATCCACTCCCAATCAAGAGCAACCCTAGTGAGGATTTTTGCCAACTTTGCCTCCCTATCTGAAGCAGGCTCAGGGTTGCATCTACTCCAACAAAAAAGGATCCAGCCACACAAAAGCAAATGGATTCGTAGGGAACGAACGGCAATGGTTGAGAAATCTATCTTAACCCTGCTCTTGCTGCTCTTATTCTTTTGATAATCTCTTTCTGACAATCTTGAGAATATCGACGACCCAGGCGACCGCGCCAACCTAAAGCATCCCGTGGTGCTGCTACCTTCCGATCCTGACACGGTTTGGGCGTCGAAGCCGCACGGGCCCAGGTCTTTTATTACCTTAGCATCTTTTAGATCTGCTTGGATCTCGCTGCCGCGACATTCAACCCCGAAGGAGACAAATCGCCCTGTCCTTGCCATATATTACTATATGATGATATAGTGTATTTAATCTCACAAGAGCACACGGCTCACAGGAGGCTCAATGTTATTTCGCCAGCTTTTTGACTACGACACTTGGACTTACACCTATTTGATTGCGGATCCTGAGACTCAAGAGGCCGCCTTGGTGGATCCTGTCATCGAGAAGGTCGATCGAGATCTCCAGCTTGTGAGTGAGTTGGGACTAACCCTGAAGCTTTGTCTTGAGACACATGTTCATGCCGATCACATCACAGGTACGGGACAACTCCGGGAGCGGACAGATTGTGAAGGGATCGTTCCTGCCAATGCTCAGGTGGGATGTGCCAGCCGAGAGATTCAAGGTGGCGAAATTGTGATGCTGGGATCCCTGCCCATCAAGGCTATCGCCACTCCTGGGCATACCGATAGTCACATGGCGTACTTGGTCAACAACACCCACCTTTTGACGGGTGATGCCCTATTGATTCGGGGTTGTGGGCGAACCGATTTCCAGAGTGGAGATGCTGGCACTCTATTTGATGTGGTCACCCAAAACCTATTCATGCTGCCGGATGACACCTTGGTCTATCCCGGTCATGACTATCGGGGTCAGTCTGTGTCAACCATTGGGGAAGAGAAAGCTTGGAATCCCCGCTTTGCCGGTCGTAACCGAGAGAGCTTCATTGCCTTTATGAAAGGTCTCAACCTGCCGAATCCCAAGCGGATTATGGAGGCTGTGCCCGCCAATCAGCAATGTGGTAACGTTCCGGCACTGGTTTAGGTCTGCCGACTTGCAACTATGCCTCTTTTGTCACTGACAGGGATTATGACGAACCTACGTCATTTCAGCCTACGAGATATCAAGGTTTGCTCCCAATTTGACAGAAGAGGAGTATCTAAGCTGTCCAATCGTAGATAGCCTTCCACACAGGCATACTAATCCCCTCTTCACAGGACGCCTTCAAGTCCAATCTCGATCATCTTTTGAACTTGCCAGGAGTTTTACAATGTCAGTCGCAACCGGTGCTCAGATCCTAGAAATCAACTCACATGTTCTCAAACAAAAACTAGACCAGGGATCCATTGTTTTGGTCGATGTGCGGGAACCAGGCGAATACAAAGGTGAGCGGATCGCGGGATCTGTGAATGTGCCTCTATCTGGTTTTCAGGCTTCTCAATTGCCTACTGTCGCCGCCGGCCAGACTTTGATTTTGTCCTGTCAGTCGGGCAATCGCTCTGGCCAAGCCGCCAAAAAGCTGCTGGATGTAGGGTATGACTCAGTGACCCATTTAGCCGGAGGATTAATCGCCTGGAAAGCGGAGGGCTACCCCGTCCAAACATCCCAAGGTGCGCCCCTGCCGATGATGCGACAGGTGCAAATTACCGCTGGATCTCTGGTGGTGATCGGCACTGTTTTGGGGGCTTTTGTCAGCCCGTGGTGGTTACTCTTGTCGGGATTTGTCGGATCTGGCTTAGTGTTTGCCGGACTCTCTGGCACCTGCGGTCTGGCAATGCTGTTGGCTAAGATGCCTTGGAATCAGGTGTGATAGCAGCCTATGACATCCTCAACTCCAAGTGATGGATCCCAGAAGGCTCGACTCTCAACGTCCTCCTCCTTTTGGTTACATCGCTATTTGCCGTTTACTGACTGGCTATTTCACTATTCCAAGCCTAATTTGGCTGGAGATGTCTTAGCTGGAATCATTGTGGCCATCATGTTGGTGCCCCAGAGCATGGCCTATGCTCTCTTGGCGGGCTTGCCCCCTCAAGTGGGTCTGTATGCAAGCATTGCCCCCGTCATGATCTATGGGCTGCTGGGCAGTTCGCGGGTGCTTGCGGTTGGCCCCGTAGCAATGGTCTCGCTGTTGGTGGCCAGTGGGGTGAGTAGTTTGGCAGAACCAGGCTCGCCACAGTATCTTCAGGCGGCTCTGCTATTGGCTCTGATGGTGGGCGGGATCCAGCTGGGCATGGGGATCCTGCGGTTGGGGATAGTGGCTAACTTCCTCAGCCATTCCGTCTTGACCGCCTTCACGGGGGCGGCGGCTCTGATCATTGCCTCCAGTCAGCTGCGACATCTTTTTGGGATCCCAATCCCCAATTCAGAATCCATCTTGGAGGTGCTCTGGGACGTGGGATCCCATCTGGATCAGGTCAATCTGGTCACGCTAGGGCTGGGACTCGGTAGCATCCTGGTGATGGTCTATTTCAAAAACAAGCTGGGATCCCAGTTGCAGGCGCTGCCCCAGAGCTGGCGAATCCCGATCAGCAAATCTGGGCCTCTGGTGGCGGTCATTGTGACCACTGTGACGGTGGTGCTGCTGGGATTAGCGGATCGAGCTGGGGTGCGGGTGGTGGGACAGATTCCCCCCGGCTTGCCCCCCATTGGGATCCCAGAGTGGGATCTGTCCTTGATGCAGGCGTTGCTGCCCACGGCTCTGGCCATCAGTTTGGTGGGCTTTATGGAGAGTTTTGCGGTGGGGCAATCTCTGGCCAGTCGGCGGCGGCAGACGGTGGATCCTGACCAAGATCTGATCGGTCTAGGGGCGGCTAATTTGCTGGCTTCTCTGACTGGGGGCTATCCCGTCACAGGGGGCATCAGCCGCTCGGTGGTCAATTTTGCGGCAGGAGCCAATACAGGTCTAGCCTCCCTGATCACCGCTAGCCTGGTGGGGCTGACAGTGCTGTTTTTGATGCCGCTCTTTACTTTTTTGCCCCAGACCACCTTGGCGGCGATCGTTTTGGTGGCAGTTGCCAGCCTGATCGATATACATCCGCTGCTGGAGTTATGGCGGTATGACCGTAGCGGCGAAGCCCGAGTTTGGATCTTGACCTTTTTGGGGGTGCTGCTGGCTGGCATCGAGATTGGCATCTTGATCGGTGTGATCTCTAGCCTGGGCTTGCATCTGTGGCGCAGTAGTCGTCCGCATGTGGCGATTGTCGGTCGGGTGGGTGATTCTGAGCACTTTCGCAATATCCTCCGCCATGAGGTCACCACTCATCCCCATTTGCTCTCCATCCGGGTGGATGAAAGTCTCTATTTTGCCAATGCTCGCTATCTAGAAAACTATGTCATGGGGTTGGTGGTAGCTCAACCTGATATCACTCAACTGCTGCTGATTTGCAGTGCGGTCAATCACATTGATGCCAGTGCGCTAGAGGCCTTGTTTTCCCTAAAGGAAAAACTGACTTTTGCCGGAGTTCAGCTCCATTTTGCCGAGATCAAAGGCCCAGTTATGGATCATCTCAAGCAGATTCATTTCATTGCAAAGATCGCCCCTGGATCCCTCTTTTTGTCTACCCATGATGCGGTGGAGCAATTGGCCCATCAAGGCAATGATCTATCTGCTGCTGGGCAGCTTAGGAAAGGGGCCTAAGCCCCTTGTTGGTAGTCGGTAGATTTTCGACATGGAGTACTGGCCCCAAGATAGCTAGACCCAAGATAGCTAGACCCATGATTACAGAGCAATCAGCAGGGATCCCTCTGTTCCAGCATTGCTCATCTCAAGCCCAGGGATCAGGCCAGGTGACAGGCGACAAAATGACCACCGCCGCGATCACGAAAGTCAGGGGCGGGATCCTGACGGCACTGGTCTTGAGCCACTGGGCAGCGGGTGTGGAAGGGACAACCGGAGGGGGGATGGAGGGGGCTAGGCACATCTCCTGTGAGGATAATGCGCTGTCGCCGGGCCTCCACAGCCGGAGCCGGGACGGGCACCGCAGAGAGTAGGGCTTGGGTATAGGGATGCAAGGGCTGGGCATAGAGATCTTCACGCTCCGCCAGCTCTACAATCCGGCCCAGATACATCACTGCCACCCGATCAGAGATATGACGAACCACACTCAAGTCGTGGGCAATAAAGAGGTAGGTCAGCCCCAATTGCCCCTGTAAGTCTTCTAGTAGATTGACCACTTGGGCTTGAATGGACACATCGAGGGCTGAGATCGGCTCATCGCAGACGACAAAAGCGGGGTTTAAGGCCAAAGCTCGTGCGATCACAATCCGTTGCCGCTGCCCTCCCGAAAACTCATGGGGATAGCGGTTGATGAAGCTGGGATCCAAGCCCACCAAGTCCAACAGTTCCTGCACCCGATCTTGTAAGGCCCGCCCCCGCACAATGCCAAAGATCACCAGCGGTTCTCCCACAATGGATCCCACCGTTTGGCGAGGATTGAGGGAGGCATAGGGATCCTGAAAGATCATCTGGATCTGCTGCCGCATCCACCGCAAGGCTGAGGGATCCAGTTGAGTCAGATCGGTCTCTTCAAAAAATACATGGCCTGAAGTGGGCTTTTGCAATTGTAAAAGGGCTCGTCCAGTGGTGCTTTTGCCACAGCCGGATTCCCCCACCAAGCCCAGAGTTTCTCCCCGGCGAATGTCAAAGGTCAGCCCATCTACCGCCCGCACAGTCCCCACCTGCCGTTGAAACAGGATCCCTTGGGTGACGGGAAAATGAACCTTGAGATCTTCCACCCGGACTAGGATGCCGGGATCCCTATGGTTTGGTTGCAATTGTGAAGAGGCAATGGCGGTCATGGTGCTCTCAATCGATTCCCACCCAGGGATCCCTCGCTAGGGTATCTGTGTATAGTAGCGTCCCCGTCTGGATTGATTGTGCTCGTCACTACCCCTGGGCACAGCAGATGATCTGTTTCGGTGCTTTTTTAAGCATCAATGTCAATGTTATCATAGAGAGAAATTATTTTGATTTGGGCTTCAAATGCACTTAAAGACAAAATAATACTCGGATCATTGTATTCTGATAGCAGCCATTGATTAACAGCCGTTTTGACATAGTGTTCTATATAGATACTGTACTGATCGATGAGAAGATATTCCCGGAAGCTATCAATAGTGCGGTAGGCAGAAATCTTTTCGCCATGTACGCACAGCGTCTCTGAAGAAAACTTATAGTCTTGGGTTGATTTGGATAGAACTTCAGCAATAAAGCATGGATTTGTGGCTCTCCTGGAAACGTGGTGGCGTTGCTGCATTGAGTTCGCTGAGATCATTGCCCAGACAGAGGTTGACATGGCAAGCTTCTTGTGCTGTCACCATAAATCCAGATAAATCCAGGAGAGCCGATTTGTCACGGTATCTGTACGCCCTATTTGCAGCTGTAAGGGTTTTTCGACAACCATGACATCAGGATAGGCGTAGAGGGTGCGATTCGGGATCCACAGCTGTTGATCAGCTTCAAAGATCCGGTAAGGCTTGCCTCGTAAAGCAGATTTGAGCAGGGTGGAAAGATTGATTGAGAAAATTACCTTCAGGAGCATCAGATGCCACTCCTGAAGTTGGTATTTATTTAGGCATCAGCACAGTATCAACGATGTGAATCACACCATTATCGGCAGCGACATCAGGTGTTGTAACCTTGGAATTATTAATCTTGACACCGTTAGAAGTATCGACCATAACATCCGATCCTTCAACGGTTGTAGCTGATTTCATTTTCATTACATCAGTCGCCATTACCTTGCCAGAAACAACGTGATAGGTCAAGATTTTTTGGAGCTGAGGAATGTCTTTCATCAAACCATCGACCGTACCTTTTGGCAACTTGTCAAACGCTTCATCGGTCGGAGCAAAAACTGTAAACGGCCCCTTGCCTTGAAGGGTTTCGGCCAAGCCAGCAGCTTTGATGGCAGCAACTAGAGTGGTAAAGGATCCAGCATTAACGGCGGTATCAACAATGTTAGCCATGGAATTTACCTAATAATTTAATCTGTCAACCAGGAGCAGCTTGGCAAGCAGAGGTTTCAAATAGAGTTTGAATTGATTCTTCTGCTACAGACTAGTACATCCCTTCTACAGCTTGTTCATTTGTTATCTGTGACGACTCTTACCCCAAGCTCTCTATACTTCAGTGGAGAGAGAGAAAATCTTGTGATAGGTAGTTACTGAACAGGCTGTATTAAATCCCAAGCCTTCAACAATCCCTCTGCTCTTTCAACGGGATCCCCAATGCAGTCCAGGACAAAATTGAGAATCACCACATCTGATTCCACCAGCTCCCCATCCCCACTCCAATAGGGATTCCATCCCCACACCTCAAATCCCCGTTCCTTCAGGAACCGAACATCCAATCCTTGACCACAGCCATAATCGAAAATACTTTGCGAGGGATCTAATAATCACAACTCAATTAACCGCTCTATCGGAGCTGATAGCTTCTGCCACTTTGCCCTTGCCGACGGTCCAGGATTGAGTTGCACCCATGCTCTACCACCTCATCAGCGCAGTCCTACTCTGACTTTGCACATAGTGCATCCCAGCTAAAATGCGGTATCCTCTCGCCTCAAACCCAATGTTCAACGAAGAAAGTGGGGTGAATCTGGCCCTATTGTTCCAAACGGTGCAGCCCCTTTCCAAGCCTGACCGGATCCAGAACATTGCCAACGGCATCATCGCCATGAGCAGCGAGGAGTCCCACTACTGGTTTGCCAAGGTCAGCAATGGCAGACCCAGTGCCAGCCTCAGAGCGATGCGCATCCTATTGGGGGATTAACGGTGGCTACTGAATCACATCAATTCGTCATAGATGCCAATAGCCATCAGGATCCCTTGTTGGACGTGTTGAAAGGTTTGGGGCTGAATCATCCCATAGGGCTGCTGGTCTAGGTAATGCTTTTCAACCGTGGTGATTAAGTCGCACAGTGCCACGGAAGGCCGCTCCAATCCACCTTCTGGTATATTCACCACAACCCGCCCTGGATGCCCCGTTGAGGCGGTGATATCTGAGGAAAAAGGAACCACCAGAACGGTGCGGCTGTATTGATTGCGACTATCAACCGAAACCACCAGGACAGGGCGTTTTTTGGTGTCTCCCCCTTGTTTCAGCGCCTTTGAGAGATAGACGGATCCCTGTCGGGGAAAGTGGGGGGCATTCATCGGGATGAAGAGGGGGTAGGATCCTCAGCCCAAGTCTGCATAGCCTGTTCTTGAGTTTCTTGTGCCCACTCCACCTCAGCTTGGCTATCGTCAGCGGGGCGGTTTTGATAGAACTGTGCCATTTGAGTCTCGATCTGGGTAGCCCGCCACAGTCTCAGGGCTGCTTCGATGACGGCAGAGCGATTGTCTGACACCTGATCAATGGCGTCGATCAGACCAGCATCAATGGTAACGGTGACTCGACGCTTGCCTGAAATGCTGGACATGGCGGGCGGTACACTCATAAGGTGTCATACTCTTTATCATATATGCAATCTTATCTTGATGGGTAAGATCTTCTCCTGCCCCAAAGGCGATAGAGCGTCACTGATTGTTGGGGCAGTCGATTATGGTTTGCAAAGATGGACAAATCGTTACCCTCACCCCAGACCAGATTCCACCCCTGGATCCCAGCTACACGAACAACGGCTAACAGCGTGAAAGCCTACCATAAGCTGGAGGTTGCACCATCTTTGACCATCTTTAGAAGTGGCTATGGTTCCACGAATCTCCCTTCATCGATATCAACTCCCAAGGCCCCGACGGCATCTTTAGCCCTGGTCAGATAGATTCTTTATTAACGGTTTTACATAGCATTCGATCCGCCGCCGCGTAATTGGTAGGCCCGGTCAATGCTGAACATCAGGGGTCATCTTGACATTCCATTTCAGGGATTAAACCTTTCCTAGAACCGACTCGCTCAAGTGCCACGGCTGATATGCCAGCTGACCACTCCGCCCACGCCGGTCAGGACAGCTAGCCCCAACAACACCCACCCCAGGCCAAAGTAGGTCTCGGCTAACCCAGCCACCACCAACGGGATACTGAGGGCAATATTGACGGCATTATTTTGGAGGCCAAACACCTTGCCCCGCAGGTGCTCAGGGGTTTTTTCTTGGATCAGGGTCTGCATCGGGATGGCCACCAGCGCCCCCGCGATTCCCATCAGGGTGATCAGCACCAAAGTGGGAATCAGCCGCTGAGAGGTGGAGGCCAAGATAGCCAACGTCAAGGCTAAGCCCAGGGATCCATACAGGCTAAAGCGGCCTCGGGAGATCCCATGCCCATAGCGGCCCATCCAGAAGGCTCCCAAGCCCATCCCAACTCCCGCAGCCGCCAACAGGGATCCAAACTGAGACGCCTGTAATCCTGGCATCAGCTCCGCCATCCGCACCGCCAACACCGCTAAGGCCGCAAACACCGAGAATAAGATCACCAGTTGAATCAGGGCGGCCCGTACCTTAGGGGTGCTGAGGATGTACTGCATCCCCGTCTTGATATCGTCCCAGACATGCCGTTCCAGCAGGGGGTGGGGATCCTTTTCTTTCGTGCGCAGGCCCAACAGCAGGATCCCAGCAATGGCGTAGGTTACTCCCACCAGAACCGCTGCGCCCCCACTCGGTAGAATGCCGCTAAATACCTGATCTGCAAAGTCCAGGATGGGTTGACCGATGGCAAAACCCACGATCACCGACGCCATCATGGTGGTGGTATAGAGGGAGTTGGCCGAAAGCAAGTCTCGACGGGGCACGATCAGGGGAATGGTGGCCTGTTCGGCTGGCGAGAAATACTGGGTCAAGGTGGAGATCAAGAACGTGATGGCCAACATTTCCACAAATCCCAATGGGATCCGATCGGCGATCATCCAGCCCTGACTGAGCCATAGCAGCAAGGGCAACAGCATCAGCAGCAGCCCTCGGATCAAGTTGGATCCCACCAGGACAGCCTTCTTAGACCATCGATCCACATAGACTCCGGCCAGGGTGCCAAACAAAATCGCTGGCAAGGTGAAGGCCACCATGATCAACGAGACCCATCCACTGATGGACTCATCTGCTGAACGGACAAAGGCTGAGGCCAGACTGACCATCAGCACCAGCACCACCTTGTCGGCTAACTGGGAAAAAACTTGGCCACTCCAGAGGGTGAGGAAGCGGCGATTACGTAAAACATGAGCAAAACTACGGATCCGAGCAGCTGCCTTAGCGGGGGCGGGATCCTGCTCACCATCAACAGTAGCCGGCTCTAACTCATTCTCTAGAGTCAGCTCCTCCAATTCGGCTGCTGTATTTCCAGAAGATAGCTGAGATTCAGGAGCAGAGTGGATCGTCTCACTCCCAAGCGGATCCGCTGTGGCGCTGGCCAACTCAGGGATCCCGTTGACTGAGGAGTCCCAATCGACGGAAGGATTATCGCTGATGGGGTGATCCTGCTGATCCATCGGGTAACTATACACTCATTAACACTCTCTCTCAGATTAGCTGAAAGAGAGGCTCTGGGATTTGGCTTCTAGAGCAGGATCTCTAGTCCGGGGGAGGATTGACTCAGGTGTGTGAATCGGTTGTGTTAATCGGTTGTGTTAATCGGTTGTGTTAATCGGTTGTGTTAATCGGTTGTGTTAATCGGTGGCAGTTGACTCAGACCCATTAGAGGCTAAAGAAGCGAAAGGATCGGGAATACTCTTGCTGGGAGCCACAAACTGCCCATCCCGCACCAAGACTAGGCGCACCTTCAACCACCGAATGAAATAGGGATCCGTAGAGATCACCGCCGCTGCTGGAGATTCGATCTGAGCTGCTACTGAGGCCAGTTCTGGAACCGCCAAGAAAGCAGGTTGCAGGATATAGAAGAAATCGGGATCCTGGCCCTCTGACTGATAACGACGATGGCGCTCCTCCAGCACCTCATCCAGAGGCTCTGACTCCATAAAGGACTGACTGGCAGCCAGAAAATAGTAGGTTGTCTGGGACATGATTTCGCCCTACACCACAAATGAGACCACTTTGACTGATCGCATCATCAGGCAAAACGGGATCCCAGTTCAAGCGGCAGGGCGGAATAGTTCAGACAGAAGTTGGAAAGTTGGAGGCTTTGGCAAGGGATCCCAGCCTCAACTCGAGACGGCTGCGGGCAGACTCCAGGTAGAAAACGTCAGGGGCTGTTCTGGTTCAAGTTCAGCAACCTGAGCTTCAGGCATAACAGGGGGGATCCGATCGGCAAAGACTTGCGCAATTAACAATGCGGGCAGCGGAGGCAACGTCAGAGACTCACGCTCTTGCCAAGAGAGGGAGACGGCCTGTTGCAGCTCAGGCAGGGCAGATGTGGCCCAATGATGAGCTATTAAATGGGATCCTGAAGCCACATCCTGGCAGAGGGCCAAGGCTCGTTCGCAATCGCCGCTACTGAGATAGGCTTTGACAAGACAGATGTGGGCCAGCGGGTAGCTATCGGGCGGAAATGTCTGGGATCCTTCTTCGATGCTGCAACGATAGCAGTAGGCTTCCAGTCGGTCGATTGCCTCAAGATACCGTTCTTGGCTCAGAGCCTCGATCCCGGTACGAAGACATTCAGGGGGCTGAGACATAGATAAACCCAATGATGGTTGCTGTGTAATACAGCTTTAATGGTGTTGTCTCTCCTACTGTTGATTTCAGTTAGGGCTGTTGATATCAGGAGGAGCGATTAGAAACAAATTATGACATATCCAATCCCGACCGCACAGGATCCCCCACCTTTGCTCCAGTCATCTTGCTGGTTCTGGCGGTGGTGATGCTTTGCTGGCCAGGGATCCCAGTTGGTTCGCGGCGATCAGCAGGCTCAGGCTAAATAGGCTCAGGGATCCACTAACGGTTGCAATAGAGCAATGACATCACGAGCTGTGCGGGGTCGTTGTTCGGGCAGGAGGGCTGTCAACTGCTTAATAACAGTGATGACAGGACGGGGCAGAGCAGTGTTATCAAGACCCACAAAGACCCCTTGCTGTTTGTCAAAGAAGCGACCAGGGAAGGTACGGGTCAGCAAAAAGATCAGGGTGGTGCCCAAGGCAAAATAATCGGACTGCAGGCAGGGGGTGCCGCGCTGCTGCTCCATAGCGCTGTAGCCGGGTGTGGCGATCCGAGTCCCTGGCGGTGTGGTGACATCTTTGACCGCTCCAAAATCAATCAGCACCATCTGACGGGGATGATGGCGCAGGATGAGGTTGGCGGGCTTGATATCTCGATGTACCATCGGCGGGGTTCGGGTGTGGAGATAATCCAGGACCTCCGCCACCTCAATGATCCAGGCGATGGCTTGGGAGATACTGGGCTGTGGCACCTGTTCGAGGGTCTGGCCATGTACCAGCTCCATCACTAAGGTGTAGCCTTCGCCATTGACAAAAAAATCGTGAAACCGAGGGATCCCAGGGTGTTGCAACGATTGCAGAGATGCTGCTTCTCGCTGGAATAGTTCGCGGGCTTTGGCTCGACCGGCCAATTCGGAGCTGATCTCTTTGAGTACCGCCAGCTGACGAGCTTGATAGTCATAGACCAAGTAGGTAACGCTCATCCCCCCCTGCGCCAGGGTATCGATCACCTCATAGGCATGACCCGTATCCGGGTTTTCGATGGATCCCTGTCCTACGATCAATCGCCCATCCAACCGACAAAAACGACGGCAGGCAGGGGTGGGGCGACAGCAGGCCACAGGGGCGTCCAAGGGGATCCTTTAGAAGTTCTAAACGTTCGAGTAGACGTTGAAGCCAAGAATGAACTATTTGGGCGTTATCCAAGCTCCACAGGATTGTACAGCCAGGATTGTGCCTGACTCTATTCTAGTTTTGGCTGCGATGATTACGGGGCTCACCGTCTTCTGCGCTTGGAAGATCGGGAGCCGGGGGCTTTGGGACGGTGTCATCGCCTCCAGGCGGATCCGCCGCCTCACTGACGGGATCCTCTGGGGTGTCGTCTTCCGGCTCGGCCTCTAGGTCGGGGTCAGATTGCTCTTCTTGGGCCTGCTCTTCTTGGGCTGCCTGATTGTCGGCAGAGATAGGGTCTTCCCCACCAGGATGGATATCCTCCTTATCCTCACTGTCTTCTTTAGCTTCTTGAGGCTCAGGATCTTCTGGTTTGGCTTTTTCTGATTGGACTTCTTTTGGGGCAGGCGTCAGATCAGTTCCCACGTGCTCAAGCACCTGCATGGCCCCATCCACCAAGGGATCCACTGGTTTGGTGGGCAGAGGGGGCTTGACGGCCTGATTGGGATCCAAAAGGGTGCGGTTGAGGATGGCTCCCTCCAATTGAGCGCGGGTGAGGATGGCCCCATCCAGATCGGCTCCGGTCAAATTGGCGGATCTCAAGTCAGCAAAATCCAGCAAGGCTCCTTTGAGGTTGGCCCGCTGCAAATTGGCATTACGAAAGCTGGCCCCGCTCAGGGTGGCTCCCTCCAAGTTGGCTTCCCGCAGATTGGCCTGCCGCAGATCGGCATCTTCCAAATTGGCCCCTGACAGATGGGCCCCTTGGAGATTAATGCCCTGCAGATCGGATTCTCGTAAGCTGGCCCCCTGAAGCTGGATCCCTGGCAGTCGAGCCTGATTCAGCGCCACTCCATCCACATTGACAGCGTTAAAATCACGCTCCCCAGCAGCAAAGCGCCTCAATAAGTCTTGCAGCTTTAGATCGGCCATAGTTGCCTCATCGCAGGCATGTGTATCGTACCGTTAGGTGGCTCGCTTGAGAGTTAGACATTGGTCGGATTCTGCTGAGCGGCCCCCACCGCCACAATAGCCAAGGAGAGAGAGCATAAGCGCCATTGCTTTTTGTTTGGCCCCAACCCCATCAGGCCCATACCGATAACGAGATTTTAACCGTGGGGATCCCTTTGTGAGCAATCATCTTGCCATTGCCACCGTCACAGCCGCCCTCCAACGGATGCTACAGTCGGCAGCCCAGGCGGGAGTCCCCGGTGCCCGTGTCACCACCATGCGTCCCGGCCAGACCGGAGCAGGATCCCCGGAGACGGGCATCAATCTCTTTCTCTATCAAATCAATCCGCTCAATTGGGGCAATTCGGATCTGACCACGCGGTTATCAGGCGGACAGTTGGTGCGTCGGCCTCAGGTGGCCCTGGAGTTGCAATATCTCCTCTCGTTTTATGGCAATGATGTGGATCTGGAGCCCCAGCGCCTGTTGGGAACCACCCTCCGGCAGATGCACGCCCGACCGATTCTGACCGCTCAGATGGTGAGAGATGTGATCACAGATCCCATGTTTGACTATCTGGGATCCTCGGACTTGCTCAAGGAAGTGGATCTGGTCAAGTTTAGTTTGATCCCCCTCACCACCGAAGATCTCTCCAAGATCTGGTCTGTTTTTTTTCAGACCCCCTACAGCCTGTCAGTGGCCTATCGAGCCAATTTAGTGGCTATCGAAAGTGAAGATATTCCCCTCCGTGCCTTGCCTGTGCGCAAACCTGTTTTCAGAACCAATGCCACGCCCTTGCAAGTGGATCAGTTGGTGGCCTTATCGGATCTGCCGGGGCTAGAGCCGGCCGAGAGTTCTCTGATTTTGATCGATAGTACCGTTGGGATCCGGGGGCGGCGACTGGCGGATGCCGATCAGATTCGCATCAAGGTGGGCACTTTTGAGGTGGAACCCTTGTCTGTCAAGGACAAATTGCTGACTTTTTTGATGGACTCGATTCCGGCAGAGCATCTGCGGTCTGGTATGCAAGGGGCGCGGGTGATCCATCGGGATGTGGCGGAGGATGGCAAGATCACCAAGTCGGTGGAGTCCAGCCTGTTGCCCTTTATGCTGCGACCAATGATCCTGTCTGCCCAGCTCGATCAGGTGGTGTGCGATGAGGATAATCTGTGCTCGGGGACGGTGGTGATTCAGCTCAATCCGCCAGTACATCCCAAACAGGCGGTGACGGTTGCCCTCAATGAGTATTCCAGAACCGAGACGGTGGGTTATCTGTTTGATGCCCCGGCCCAAACCACCCTGAACGATACCGTACGGATCCCCTTTCGGGAGGTGAAGGCGGGATCCTATCTGGTGCGGATCCAGGTGGATCAGGCGGAAAGTCCGTTAGAGGTAGATAGCGATTCGGAGAGTGAGACCTTTGATCAATACATCGGACCTCAACTCAGGATCCCGAGTCCCGCCTAGACTGCTGGGGACAGGCATGAACAACGGGCTACTCTTGGACAGGTTTGACACTCTATCCCAGGCGATCCAGCGGATCAAGGGCTATTTGGCCTATCACAGTCCGGATCTGTCCTGGAGCGTACAAGGGATCAACCCCGCGTTGAGGGAGGATGAGCAAGCTAGCCGGGATGGGATCCCTGCTCAGGAATGGTCTCCCCTACAGCATCTGGGCCAGCGACTTCAGCTCTCTCCGTTTGCCCAAGATCTACTGGTGCTGTGTGCTGGCGTAGAACTGGATAGCGAGATCGCCCAGTGGTGTCACCATCACAATCCTCAACAGGCTTCTGTCACCTTTGGGCTGGCGCTGGCGGTACTGCCGGAGGCCCAGTGGGAATCCTTCACCCCCACCGCTCCCCTGCGCCATTGGCAGTTGATCGATATCGGCCCTGGCCACCATTTGGTTTCCAGTCCCCTGCGCATCAACGAACGGATCCTCCATTACCTGACGGGATCCCAGTTTTTGGATGAGCGACTGCGGCCCTATGTGCGGATAGTGGAGGATGTGACGCCGGAGCAGAGTGCGCTGGTGCCCTCCCATCAGGCTTTGATTGAGCGAGGGATCCAAGCTTGGCGTTCTACTGCTCAGACCTTGCCCCTTTTGCAACTCTGTGGCCTAGAAGCGGGGGATAAGCACCGGATCGCTCACGAGATTTGTCGTCATTTTGGCTTGGATCCCTGTGAGGTGGATGTGGCCACCCTGCCCTCTACCCCCCGCGAGCTGGAGGAGTTGAGCCGGCTATGGATGCGAGAGGCGATTCTTTCCCACCGAGTCTTGTGGGTCAATTGTGACCGGATCAGTCTCGATAGCGGGGATCCCATGGGTCGGCAACAGGCCACGACGCTGGCTCAACTCTTGCAACGGATCCGCACACCGCTGATGCTCAGCACCCAGCAGCCCAAAGATCTGAAACGAGATCTCTCGGATCGAGCCATCGTCACTCTGGAGGTGCAGTCTCCCACCCTGGCGGAACAACGGCAGCTCTGGACACACCATTTGCAAGACTATGGCCAAGTCCTCAACGGTCAGTTTGACAGCCAGTTGGATCGGTTGATGGGCCATTTCAACTTGAGCGGTCGAGCGATTCAATGGGCCTGTCAACAATCTCTGGGGGTGGATCCCCACGACCTGTTTCAGACGTTGTGGCAAACCTGTCGCCATCAAGCCCGCCAATCGACCGGCCATTTGATCGAGCGGATTGAGGCCACCGCTGACTGGGAAGATCTGATTGTGTCAGAGACGGCTCAGCAAGTGTTAGTGGATGTGGCCGCCCATGTCCGGCAACGGTTGCGGGTCTATCACGAGTGGGGCTTTGCGGGCAAAACCAGCCGAGGGATGGGCATCAGTGCCCTGTTTGCGGGTGCCAGTGGGACGGGCAAAACGATGGCGGCTGAGATTTTGGCCAAAGAGTTGAACTTGGATCTCTATCGGGTCGACCTGAGCGGGGTGGTGAGCAAATATATCGGGGAAACTGAGAAGAACCTGCGACAGGTGTTTGCCTTGGCAGAAGCAGGGGGATCCCTGTTGCTGTTTGATGAAGCCGATGCCCTGTTTGGTAAGCGCAGTGATGTCAAAGATAGCCATGATCGCTACGCCAATATGGAGGTGAGCTATCTCTTGCAACAGATGGAATCCTATCGAGGTCTATCCATTTTGACCACCAATCTGAAGGATTCTATCGATACGGCTTTTTTGCGGCGAATTCGGTTTGTGGTGCGGTTCTCTTTTCCGGATCCTGCGCAACGGGCTCTGATTTGGCAGCGAATCTTTCCGCAACAAACGCCAACTCAAGGTCTTAATTTTAATCGATTGGCTTCTCTCCAGGTTTCTGGGGGCAATATCCGTAATATTGCACTGAATGCTGCTTTCATTGCCGCTGATACAGGGGATCCTGTGCAGATGGTGCATATCCTGCAAGCTGCCCGTCAAGAGTATGTCAAACTTGAGAAGACCCTGACAGACACTGAAATCAAGGGATGGATCTAGTCCGAGCTATATCTACCATTGGTCAGCTCAGACAAGGGGCTTAAGCCCCTTGTTCGTAGTCCTTAGATTTACGCCCCTGAATACTAGACTTTTCGATCTGAGGGCTGGATTCAGAGCAGGTAGATCAGATTAGAGGGGCATTGCCGCCATCACCCATCTCTGAATCTGGTTAATTAGAAAAGCAGCTAATAGTTCCCAATTTTCTATCACCTCAATCAACTGAATTCTGTCCATTCTGAACTACCCGATTTCCACTCGATTTCTACCCGACAATTCTCCCCTAAGCCCCCCAGTTCTCCCCCTAGATCCTGATAACCTGTAGCCAACCTA
>JBHJNR010000428.1:0-8885 GCA_050330615.1 Cyanophyceae cyanobacterium | reverse complement strand
TGATTAGCATGGTATTATCCTATCATGCCGTAGCGTAAAGCCGCCCTAGAAGGGCGGGGCTTTAGACCCAATTTCTCGGTAAATATAGATCACCATCGAAATCGGGGATAGGAGCCTGCAAGTCCGAACTCTCAGCCCATCCCTAGGGTTTGCGTCTATTTTTTGTGAGTGCTCGGGATCCTGTTCTCCTGGATGATGGGTTGGGTCAAGTCTTCTGAGGGATCTGGCAGAGAACCACCCAAAGAGGCGACAGTAGCTGGAGTGGACTGTAGCAAGACAGCGTAATTTCCAGGGCTACCCAAATAGATGATGTCTCCCAACTGGATCTGTTTGCGATGGATGGGATCCTGATTGACCTGGGTGCCATTCAGAGATGCGTTGCCGGAGAGACTGCCATCTTGCAGGATCCAGGCTGGCTGGGCATCACCGGTGCCGATGGGTAGGTGCAGAAGGGTACATTGCTTGCGACTGATATGACTGCCTCGGATGACAATCTGGCATTGGCCGGAGCGACCCATTTCCCACCAGCGTCGGTCAGCCCCCAACGGAATCAGGCGAGTTCCTAATGAATCCGTAACTTTCAGCAGGTAATCCATAAGACGTGACCTAATGCATAGGTTTAGTTTCGCCCTTGCCCCCCCCCTTCACCGTGATCTAGCCAATCCTCATCCTAAGATCTCAAGCACATCTTGGGGTGATCCAGCTCACTGGCAACTGGTTCTCTTCACAACACACTCTGTATAAATTAGAAAATTACTGGACAAACTGTCAACTTTATTGAGCAAATTGCATAGAGTAGATTGCGGCAAGGCCATCCTTCTTCATGCTCTAGGGGGGGAACCCGCTGATCTACCCCTTGATTATGCCCGTGGGATCAAGTTTGCAATCGTAGGGATCTCAGACAGCCGCCTATTCAAGATGCTGAAGCACTAACCGGAGATGACGGCAAATCCCCTGGGATCCCTGGACTGGATTGAGATAGAACAGTGGCATCATTTCAGCCTCTCATCGTTATGTCAGCGTTATCAGGCCGTTTTGCCGCTCTATTGATAATCTGCCCTGGACTGCTGCTGGGTCTCGGATCTAGCAGTCAAGCCCAAGGCTTTTTGCCGGGGGATATTGATGGCGATGGACAGGTGACCCAGAGGGATCTCAGCTTGTTGCGGGCATACTTGCAGGGGACTCAGGCTTTGGTGGGATCCCAGATTCGGGCCGCAGATATCACCCAGGATGGCCAGGTGACGGAGGCCGATCTGACCCTGTTGGAACAGCGGGTGCAGGCTCAGGCCAATGCCCCCGACTCGCAGGTACGGTTGGATTCTGCCTACTCGGGCCAGGTGATCGACCAACAGACAGGGCAACCCCTCAGCAATGTGGAGGTGGCGGTGCCCGGTGCAGGTATTGCGGTGCGAACCGATGCGCAAGGGCGATTTCAGTTGCCTCAAGATGTGCCAAATGACCAGATTTTGACCGTTCGGGTGGAAAACTATCTGCCCTATTCCCAGACCACCGATCAGCGGCCTTCCTCCCCCATGCAGGTGCAGTTAGAACGGTTGAATCCCACCACCACCTTGATCTTAGAGAGCAATGTGGTTCGGTTGGGGGATAACCAGTATTCTCAACAGTCTGCCGCTGCGGGGCAATTTCAACTGCCGGCTCAAGGAATCGAGCTTACCCGCTCCTTTACGCTGAACCGGAGTCCCAGCCAGCCCCCTGTTTTGCAGATCGGATCCCTGATTGGGCTGGATACTGCTGAGGCTTATCGAGCTGGTCAGAGCAGGATCCCCAGTGCAGATATGTCCCCCTTGGAGGTGATCGTTAATGGGACGCAAGTCCAGACGGTTGCTTTGGGAGGCAATGCTATTCGGATCCCGCTGCCTCTATCTGTGGTGCGGTCTGGGCTGAATACGGTGGTGTTGCGCACTGGCAGGACTCGTCAGGTGGCTCAGGGAGGGGGAGTCCCGGTAAGTATCCCGATCTTTGGGGGCAATCTCCGGGTCAATGTCAATGTGGGAGGAGGACAAGGGGGATCCTGGGTAGATCATGACGACATCCAGTTAGCCAATGTGGTGGTGGAACTGCCGGAGTTCTAGCCTCTCATTACTGGGCTAAGTCGCTCTATCCTGGTGGATCTCTTCAAGGTGCTGCTGTCATCGGAGTCGCCCCATAGCTAGTCTGGCAACTAGAACCCCAGGGATCCCTGCTGTTTTAGACTGCTCTGGGGCATAGTGCGCAAATTGAATGCATGTCACAGCCCACTCTGTTTCAGTCAATCCCTGATTCACCTTCTCCAGATCAGCCTTCATCTCTTTGGAGTGATGATAGCCTGCTCCATCCCCTATCAGAACAATTCTTTGTCCCGGTCTTTCCTGTCTTAAAGAGTCAATAAACTGGATTGTTGATGATGTGTCTGCTGTCTTGCATTGCTATAATCTAAAGCTCCAAAGTAGCTTTTTCTATCTCGATAGCTTTGGATGGAGATATTTATCCGTCCACTGGTTTTTCCCCACCCATATCCAAAGATATCTCCCCATAGTAAGTGACACTCATCTACCATAAATACTGACAGGCTCTCTTGCTCTATCTCTGTTTTCCAGCTCGCCAGCTTCTTTCAGATCTCTTGTTTTTTACCTCAACAGCAGCTTCATCTCTTTGGGGATGAGTTTTTTGTTGTTTTTTCCAACTGAGGCCAGCCTCGTGCAAGAGTTGATAATAACTGGAGCCACCTGCATAGACAACGCCATAGGTTTCCGACAAATGGCTTTCTAGCTCAGGGACACCAATATGGTTTTGAGCTTGAATCCATGCAATAACCGCTTGTCTATCTTCAGCGCTGAGGTATGGTTTAAAACCTTTATACCCAAGATTGAGTCCTTCGATACCATTATCAATATAGATTTGCTTCCATTTGCTAATAAATCCTGAGCATACCTGGATTGCACCCATAATCTCGTGATGGGTAAAGCCTTGCAAGGTCATCTTGACAGCTAAGGCTCGTTTGAGAACTCTGGGGTCAGGCTGGCTATTGATCAGGCTAACTAGTTCTTCAGGTATGCTCATTGTTAGGGAATAGCGACTTTCTCGTATTCTATCTCATGTCTCTTTCTGGATTGCTATAGCCTTTGCGAACTTTATGGATGCCCTCTTACCGCCTGGCTCGGGATTCAATAGTCAACTCCGGGATCTCATTCAGCTCCGTATCCGTCAGATTGTATTGCTCACAAACCAAACTCAGCCGCATGGCTGCGGTTTCCACCGTTTGTACAGCATGGGTCAGATTGCCTTGAAAATAGAGCAGTCGATTGGCCTGGGGCGTGATCTGTCCCACCTGCTTTTTGCCATGACTCAGCATTAATTGCCCCCCCACCAAGGGATCCGGCACCTCCACATACAGCACACTGACCCAATCGGGCGGGTTGACCGTCTTGCAATAGGAGCGTAGGCTGCGGTCGATATGGGGATCCACACGGGATCCCTGGGTCATCACCAAAGGATTGAGATAAAACGCATTGCAATCCGCCAACAGTAGCCGCTCTAGATAAGTCTCAAAAAAAGGGAACTGCTCCAAAACCTGAGGGATCCCTGAGCGACGAAAGACCACCGAAAAGCCACGGGTGCCGATGAAATCTCGATTGAGGTTGTTGACACTTAAAAAGGGACAAGCCAAAATCCGACCCCGCAGTCTTTTGAGCAGCTTAGGGGGAAAGACATCATCTTGAGATCGAAAGTAGGCCACGACACCCTAGTAAAACAAAGCGATAAAAGACGGGATCCCTGAATGGGGATGGATGGAATTGCAATCCCCACTTGGATTCAATATTCGGCAATCAATTCTATCCCAGGTTCTCCCCATTCGGAATAGCCCAACCAACCTGAGAGCACAATCAGCCAGGGATCCCAACATTGTTTTGAGACGTTCTCAGCAAAACTCCATTTCAACCGCATCCCACAGTCAACTTGAGATACGCTAAATCTTATGACCTGACATGCAGATGGTGTGATTTTCTCCAAGCAGCGATCTGACTTAGATAAGCCGATCGTTGATGCCGAATTACCCTCCCGAGCGAAACCATAGTGATTCCTCTGCGGCTTACCCTGCACGATTTTCTCAGCTATCGCAGCGTGGATCTTGACCTATCTGGGATCCATACCGCTTGCATTTGTGGGGCCAATGGAGCAGGCAAATCTGCCCTCCTGGAAGCCCTGAGCTGGGGTATTTGGGGCCAAAGTCGAGCGGCCAATGATCAAGATTTGATTCGCAAGGGAGCCACTACAGCGCGGGTGACGGTGGTGTATCGCTCTCAGGGGCAGGTCTATCGAGTGATGCGCACTCGGGCGCTGGGGGGAGGCATCAGCCTGGAATGGCAGATCCAAACTGAGCAGAGTTGGCGATCTTTGACCCGGCGAGGGGTTAAGGCTACTCAACTGGGGATCCAACAGCAGTTACGGCTGGACTATGAAACGTTCATCAATTCCGCCTATCTCCGCCAGGGCAAGGCGGATGAATTTACCCTCAAACGGGCGGGTGAGCGCAAGCAGATCTTGGCAGACATTCTGAAGCTGAGCCAGTACGACGACTTAGCAGAACGCTGCCGAGAGCAGGTGAAGCAGTATCGAACCTCCGCTGACCAGCTCCAGGGCAAGCTCGATCAACTCCAGCACCAACAAACCCAGCAAGCCCAACTGGAGCAGGAGTATGCCCAGCTTCAACAGAATCGCCTTGAAGGAGAGGCCACCCTCGCCGCCACTCAAGCCGAACTGGAGCAGATCAGACAACGGCGACAAGAACGAGACAGACTGCAAGAACGCTATCAAGACCTGACCCAGCAATCACAAACCATCGGCACCACCCTACAAAACACCGAAACCCAGTGGCGGCAGCAACGGGATCGCCTGCACCAGATGGAAACCCTGTTGAGCCAAAAAGACCAGATCCAATTGGGATGCCAGCACTACCAGCAGCTGATTCAACAAGACCAACAGCTCAATCAAGCCTTTGAACGCTACCAAGATCTGAGCCAGCAACAGCGCAGCCTCCAGGCTCAACATCTCCAGCAGCAACAGGACTATCAAACCCAACAGGGATCCCTGCGGCAAAAACTCCAGCTATTGCAAGCCACCGCCCACGCCGATCAGGCGCTTTTGCAAGACCGAGAGCGGATCCAAGAAGCTCTGCAATCCTTACAACAAGCCCGCACCGCCCTCCAGAGCTGGGATCAACGGCACCAAGAGGCCACTCCCTTGTTGGCCAAAAGGGAACAGTTACGCCAGCAGCAGCAGCAGCAGCACAGCCAGCTGATGGCTCGTCAGACCCTCATCACCCAGCAGATCACCCAGCTAGAACATCAGGCTGAGGGGCAACAGGTGCATCAAGCGGTGGGGATCCTGGAGGCAGATCTGGCGGTGTTGCAAGAGCGGTGGGACTATCGAGATCTGGTGATCGAAAAGCTGCAACAGCGACGCCTCTTTGTGGAAAACCTGCAAGAACGGCAGCGGGTATTGCAGCAGCAATGGCAACAGGTGGATGAGCGCCGCAGACAGCTGGAGGGATCCCAGGATCAGGTCTGCCCCTTGTGCCAACAGCCTCTGTCGGGCGGGCTGCATAGCCAAGTCTTAACCCGTCACTCAGAAGAACAAGAGGGGCTGGAGACCGAGCTGTTTGTGATGCGAGAACAGTTGGCGGTGGCGGATCGGGAACTGGAGCTTTTAGAGCGTGAGAAACAGGCTCTTGATCGCCAATTGCAGGATTTTGACCAGCGGCAACAGCAAAAAGGCAGACTGCAACAACAGCTGGAAACTCAGCAGCAGGCGCAACAGCAGCTACTGGAGTGGCAGACTCAGTTGCAGCATATTACCGACGATCTGGAACGCCTAGAGACCAGGGATCCCGAGCATCCCCTGACTCAGGTGGAGTCCACGCTGGATAGCATTGGCTACAGCGATAAAGACCACGCCCTCTGTCGCAGTGAGGTGGAGCGGTGGCGGTGGGCCGAGGGTCGATGGGCAGAATGGCAGAGAGTCCAGGCCCGCCAACAGGCGAACCAGCAGCAGATGCACGCCTTGGATCAGCAGATCGCTGCCCTGACTCAGGCTTACCAGCAGCAGCAAGCTGGAGCTGATGGCCTCCTGTCTCGCTTGGCCACCATCGAAGCCGCCTTGGCCGAGTTGAACTACACCCCCCATCAGCATCACCATCTACGGAGTCAACTCACCGCCGCTCAGGGCTGGATTCAGCGTTGGCATGATCTGCAGCAGGCGGCAAAACAGCATCCCCCTCTAGAGGCACAAACCCAAGCGCTCCTCACCGCTCTGCAACAGCAACGGCAGCATCTCTCCCACTCCACTCAACACCTTGAAACCATTCACCAGCAGTTGAGTGGGATCCCGTCAGTGGCCCCGGTGGAGATGCAGCACAAAGAGCAGCTGTTGGCCCGACAACGGCAGGACTTAGATACAGTTTTGGCCCAGATGGGCGCTGTGCAAGAACGCCGCCAAACCCTGACCCAGCTTCAGCAGCAGCAAGAGTCCTTGAGCCAAGAGATCCAGTCCACCCGCCGCCAACTCCAGATCTATCAGGAACTGGCCACCGCCTATGGCCCCAACGGGATCCCGGCCATGATCATCGAAAATGTCCTACCGGAGTTAGAAGCAGAGGCCAATCGCATCCTGGGGCGGCTGACACATCATCAATTGCATCTACACTTCGCCACCCAGCGGGCCGGTCGCCGCACCGACAAGATGATCGATACTCTCGATATTTTGATCGCCGATCCTCGGGGCACGCGCCCTTATGAGACCTATTCTGGGGGGGAAGCCTTTCGGATCAATTTTGCCATTCGGTTGGCCTTGTCCCAGCTCTTGGCTCGGCGGTCAGGATCCCGGCTGCAAACCTTAATGATCGATGAAGGGTTTGGCACCCAAGATCAAGCCGGACGCGACCAGTTGGTCAGTGCCATCAACACCATTGCCGCCGATTTCGCCTGTATTCTGGTCATCACCCATATCCCCAGCCTGCAAGACGCCTTTAGCCAGCGGATCGAGGTGGAGCGTACCCCCCAGGGATCCCAGATTCATCAGGTGGGGTAGTCCAGTCGTCTGACCCTCAAGCTGCCAAAAAGTCCTGCTAGTCTAATGAACAGGATCTCTTGGGATCCCAGACCCCTATCGGTTTTGCTTGCAGCCTATGACCACCCCAGCCACCTTGTCTAGCCCAGATCTTTTCAATCAAGATCCTTTAGCCTCTCCTGATGACGAGGCGGTGGTTACTGCCCTCTATCTCAAGATCTCGGGCATGAGCTGTGCGGGATGTGCCAGCAGTGTGGGGCACCTGTTGCAACGGATCCCTGGGGTGGATCTAGCCGATGTCAATTTTGCAGCCGAACAAGCCCGCGTCATCTTTCATCCCCAGCAGGTCAGCCCGCCCGATCTGATTGCTGCTGTTGAGCAAGGGGGATTTGGGGCTGCTCCCTTGGCCGAGGCCCAGACTGAGGATCCCGAGGCCGAGACCGAGGCTCAGATCCAGGCGGCTTGGCGGCGATTTTGGCTGGCGGCGATCCCGGCGGGCATTTTGATGACAGTGATGCTGGTCTGCATGGTACTGGGGTTGCCCCATAATCAGCACCATCGACTGTTGACCCTAGCTCTGGCCTTTCCGGTGGTGTTTATTGCCGGGTGGCCCACCCATCGCGCCAGTTGGGCAGCATTGCGACGGGGATCCCCCAATATGGATGTGCTGATCTCCTTGAGTACCCTGCCAACCTATCTGGTGGGCTTCTTGGGCATTGCTGAGGTCACAGTATTTGTGGAAGTGGCGGCAATGGTGATGGCCTTTCACCTGCTCAGCCGCTATCTGGAGCGACGGGCTAGGGGTCGAGCGTCCCAAGCCATTCGCCATCTGATTGGGATGCAGGCGCGGCAGGCCCATTTGCAGCGGGTGCGGGATGTGGAGGCTGGGTCAGAGTCTACACCGCCCGATAGCAACACGATGATCGACATCATAGATGTGCCCATTGAGGTGATCCAAGTGGGAGATCGGGTGTTGGTGCGCCCTGGCGAACGGATCCCGTGTGATGGGCTGGTGGTAGAGGGGCACTCGGCTGTGGATGAGTCGATGGCCACAGGTGAGTCGATGCCGATGGCTAAGCAGGCGGGATCCCAGGTGATCGGGGGATCCCTCAATCAGGCGGGGGCGCTGGTGGTGGAGGTGACTCGCACGGGCGCTGATACGTTCTTGGCCCAGATGGTGCGGCTGATCCAAGAGGCCCAGGGATCCAAGGTGCCAATTCAGACCTTGGCGGATCGGGTGACCAGCTATTTTGTCCCCAGCGTGGTGGTGCTGGCGCTATTGACCTTGGGGATCTGGTATGTCGAAAGTGCCGCCTTGCAGCCTTGGTTGACGGAGATTGCCAGCGTTCTGCCCTGGGTGCGCTCCGACCTCTCTCCCCTCAGTTTGGCAGCGTTCAATATGATCGCCGTTCTGGTGGTGGCCTGTCCCTGTGCCCTCGGTTTAGCCACCCCAATCGCCCTAATGGTGGGATCGGGCCGCGGGGCCGAGCAAGGAATCCTGCTCCGTCGCGGTGAAGCGATCCAGACCCTCAAATCTGTACAAGCCATTGTGCTGGACAAGACAGGCACCCTGACCCAAGGCAAACCACAGGTGACGGCCATCATCGCTGATCCTCAGATTGCTCCTCAAGTTGATTCGGCTCCAGCGGTACAGGGATCCTCCTCCTCCTGGCATCCAGATCAACAGGCACTCTTAATCTGGGCTGCAGCCGTGGAACAGGGATCCGAGCATCCATTGGGACAGGCGATCTTCCACTGTGCCCAGCGGCAAGCCCTGCTGATTCCCACCCCCACCAATATCATGGCTACCCCCGGACAAG
>JBHJNR010000427.1:0-8623 GCA_050330615.1 Cyanophyceae cyanobacterium | reverse complement strand
TAAATTCCGGAGAGTTTTATGCCCTATGTTGCCGTCAAAGGTGGAGAACAGGCGATTCAAAACGCTGAAGCCTTGCTACAGGCTAAACGGCGCGGCGAATCGGCGGTGCCAGAGTTATCTCTAGAGCAAATCAAGCAGCAGATGCAGCTGGCCGTTAATCGGGTCATGGCTGAGGGCAGCCTGTACGACCCAGATTTGGCTGCTTTAGCCATCAAGCAATCTTGGGGTGATTTAGTTGAGGCCGCCTTTTTGCTCCGCGCCTATCGAACAACCCTGCCCCGGCTCTATTACAGCGAACCGGTCGAGACAGACCGCATGCACATTCAGCGGCGCATTTCGGCGATTTTCAAAGACGCCCCCGGCGGTCAAAAGCTTGGCCCTACCTTTGATTACATCCATCGGCTACTCGATTTCAAACTGGCCGCCGAAAATAACCAATTTTTTGCCCCCACAACAGTAATAGATGATGCGATCGCATCTGCAACCGAAGCCACACCCCGAGTCCTAAACACCCTGGCCCAAGAAGGTCTAATCGGCGCTACAAAATCAGACGATCCCACCTGTACTCAAACAAATACTCCATCTAATACTCCATCCTCCCATCCCCCCATCTCCCCATCTCCCTATTGCTCATCCCCCCCCTTCGACATTACCCGCCAATCTCTCAGTACTCCCACCAGCCGCGACGCTCGCCTGCAAAACCTGGCTCGTGCTGACGAAGGTTTCCTGCTTTCGATGGCTTACTCTACCCAGCGGGGCTATGGCAAAAACCATCCTTTTGCAGGCGAGATTCGGGTGGGTGAAGTGGAGGTCGTGATCTGCCCAGAAGAACTGGGCTTTGACGTTGCGATCGCCGACATCACCGTCACCGAAGTGCAGATGGTGAACCAGTTCAAAGGTAGCCAACAGATTCCGCCCCAGTTTACCCAGGGGTACGGCCTCACCTTTGGCTACAACGAGCGCAAGGCCATGGCCATGGCCCTAGTCGACCGAGCCTTGCAGGCTAAGGATTTAGGCGAAACCATTGACGGCCCGGCCCAGGATGAAGAGTTTGTTCTATTCCATGCCGATAACGTTGAGGCCCAGGGATTTGTCCAGCACCTCAAACTACCCCACTACATTGACTTTCAGGCCGAGCTAAACCTGATCCGCCAGCTGCGGCAGGACTACGACAGGGCTCAGGCCGAGCAGAACGACGTCGAGCCACCGGCTGCTCAGGCTGCGGATGCTCAACCCTCCAGCCCCGGCCACCCCTCACCCACCCCGAACGGAGCTCCAACCGACACCCCACAGGTTCATCGCTCATCCCCTGAGGCCCACGCTCCGTCAGAGGCACTTCTATGAATATTCTCTTCGTCTGCTCTGGAAATACCTGCCGGAGTCCGCTAGCAGAGGCTTTGATGCGGCATAAAGTCTTATTTCTATCGGCAGTCCATGCCCCAGAAATCCAGATCAAGTCTGCCGGCACCTCTGCCACCCCGAACCAACCGATGGCATTGGCGATGGAACTCATCCTGCAAGAGCGAGGCATTGACAGTACCCATCACTCACAACGTTGGACCTGGGAGCTGCTAGCCTGGGCCGATGTGATCTTGACCATGACCCAAGCCCAGAAAACGTTCTTGCAATCCCAGGTGCCCCCCTTTGTAAGCAAACTGGCCACCCTGAATAACTATGCTGGCAACCGGGTTGAACCAGATATTGACGACCCCTATGGCTGCGATTTAGACAGCTATCGCCAATGCGCTCGCCAAATCGAAACCGCCTGTGATGGCCTGCTTAGGAGACTTCTGAAAAAGAGTTTCCCTAATGGTGGGCAGTGCCCACCCTACAGCGGCTACAGTCGCTTGATTGAAACTGGTATCTTCTTTCCTGGAAATCTCCTTAGCAAACTCCAAATTCTCCAAATAACTCCTAGCCACTAACCCATTCCTCATGACCCTTTCGCCCCATTCTTCCAGTTCCCCTGTTTCCCATGTTTCCCCTGAACCTGGCTTTAACTTCGCCTACCTAGACGAACAGACGAAGCGTGCCATCCGCCGCGCCACCCTCAAGGCTGTGGCAATTCCGGGACACCAGATTCCTTTTAGCTCTCGGGAAATGCCTATGGCCTACGGCTGGGGCACCGGGGGAATGCAGGTCACCGCCTCTGTGATTGGCCAGACAGACACCCTGAAGGTGATTGATCAGGGCGCTGACGATACCACCAACGCCGTCAATATCCGTCGGTTCTTTCGTAAGGTGTGCGGTATCAACACCACCGAACGCACTGAGGAGGCCACGCTGATTCAAACTCGTCACCGGATTCCTGAAACGCCGCTGCGGGAGGGGCAAATCATGGTCTATCAGGTGCCTATGCCCGAGCCGCTGTACTTTATCGAGCCCTCTCGCACCGCAGCGAATAAAATGCACGCGCTGGAAGAATACGGCCCGATGTATGTGCGGCTGTACGAAGACATCACCCGCTATGGCCACATTGCCATAGCCTATGACTATCCGGTGATGGTGCACGATCGCTACTTGATGAAACCCAGCCCGATTCCCCGGTTTGACAATCCTAAACTGCACATGAGCCCCGCCCTACAGCTATTTGGGGCGGGGCGAGAAAAGCGGATTTATGCCCTGCCCCCCTACACCAAGGTCAAAAGCCTTGATTTTGAGGATTACCCCTTCACCGTTGAGACCTGGGATCACCCCTGCGAATTTTGTGGCGCGACCGACACCTATCTCGATGAGGTGGTCACCGATGACCAGGGTGGCCGCCTGTGGATTTGCTCTGATACAGACGCCTGCAACCAGCGCCAGCAAACCAATCTTTTGTCGGCCCCCAATTAAATTAAAAATCAACGCAGTACCATGCACCCACTCTTAACTATCGACAACCTCAGCAAGACCTACGATTCGCTGCGCGCCTGCGATCGCATCTCCTTCGATCTCTACCCTGGCCAAGTCCTAGGCATCATTGGCGAATCTGGATCGGGAAAAAGTACGTTACTCAATGCCATTGCCGGTCACATTCCAGTGGATGCGGGGGAGATTACCTACTGCGATCGCAGCGGTCAGCCCATCAACCTGCGCACCCTGCCGGACGTTCACCACCGCAAGCTGATGAAAACCGAATGGGGGTTTGTGCAGCAAAATCCTCGGGATGGTCTGCGCATGACCGTCACCGCCGGAGCCAATATTGGTGAACGTTTGCTCGATGTGGGAGAACGCCACTACGGCCATATTCGCTCCGAAGCCATCGAGTGGCTGAGCCAGGTAGAGATTCCCCACAGCCGCATGGATGACTTCCCCAGTACCTTTTCTGGCGGCATGCAACAGCGGCTGCAGCTTGCCCGCATTCTGGTGACGCAGCCGAGGCTAGTTTTGATGGATGAGCCCACCGGCGGGTTAGATGTTTCGGTGCAGGCCAAACTGCTGGACTTGATGCGATCGCTAGTGCGGACGCTCCATCTCAGCGTCATCTTGGTGACCCACGATATTGGTGTCGTCAGGCTTTTGGCCCATCGGCTGATGGTGATGCAAAACGGCCAGGTGGTCGAAACTGGGTTGACCGACCAGGTGCTCGATGACCCCCACCATCCCTACACGCAGCAGTTGGTGAGTGCCACCCTCACGCCCTAGGGAACCTGCCGCCTGCTGTTCTACTGTTATTGACACGCTAAACCATGACCCAATCGCTGTTGTCGAATCATTCCCACTCGCCAGTTTCGCCGCCCACCGGGGCCATGCTCCGGGCCGATAAGCTCTACAAAAGCTTCGTTCTGCATGATCAAGGTAGTGTTTGTATTCCAGTTTTAGCGGGGGTTTCCCTGACGGTGCAGGCGGGTGAGTGTGTGGCTCTCCAGGGGCCATCGGGCTCAGGCAAATCGACGTTGATGCGATCACTGTACGCCAACTACCGCATTGACAAGGGCTCGATCTGGGTGAACCATCAAGGCGACTGGGTTGACTTGCCCCAACTCCCCCCCCACCAACTGCTAGACGTACGGCAGCACACCATCGGTTATGTCAGCCAATTTCTCAGGGTGATTCCCCGCGTACCAGCGCTGGAGGTGGCCGTAGAACCCCTGCTAGAGCTGGGCATAGACCCCGAGATCGCCGACGACAAAATTCGTAGTCTTTTCACTCAGCTAAACCTACCTGAACGACTATGGCCGCTGTCTCCCACCACATTTTCCGGTGGAGAAAAGCAGCGGGTCAATATTGCTCGGGCCTTTGCCGTCAACTACCCAATTTTGCTGTTAGATGAGCCGACCTCGGCCCTAGACGCCGTCAATCGCAACGTCGTGATGCAGCTGATCGAAGCCCGCAAAGCCCAGGGCTGTGCCATGGTCGGCATTTTTCATGATGACGAAGTCAGAGAACGGGTCTGCGATCGCGTCCTCCAGTTTTAAAAGCCTCAGAACCCCGATAACGTCTCGTTAATCTTGATCCGATATAAGTATAGATGTCTAGATATGTTTGATGTCAACCTGTCCCTACGGCCTATCCCATGACCGAAACTATTTTCACCAACTACCGCTTACAACTGCCTGAGGAAGAGGTTCTCGGTACGCTAGTCGTACGGGATGGCATCATTGCCGAGGTACAGCCCGGCGTGGTTGCCCAAGGGCACAACGGTGACGGCGATTATTTGCTGCCCGGCCTAGTCGAACTGCACACCGATAACTTTGAGCAGCGGCTGTCGCCCCGACCCAAGGTGCGTTGGCCGATGGCTGTGGCGGCGGTATACCACGATCGGGATCTAGCGGCGGCTGGCATTACCACGGTCTGCGATGCGATCGCAGTCGGTGACATCACCCCAACATCGATGCGCATGACCCAGTTTGACCCGATGATCAACACGATTCATCAAGGCCAAATTGACGGGCGCTTTGCGGTCGATCATCGGCTGCATCTGCGTTGTGAACTGGCTTACGAGCAAGTACATGAGGTGGCGGCGACCTATGCCAATCACCCTCTACTGTCGCTCATCTCGCTGATGGATCACACCCCCGGTCAGCGGCAGTTTGCCCAGGTAGAAAAGTATAAAGAGTATTACCAGGGCAAACATGGCGTGGGCTCTGATGAAATGGAAGGCTTCATTCAAGCCCGTATAGAAGCCCAGCAGCGTCATGCTGATGAGAACCGCCGCAAGCTCGTAGAACTCACCCAGAAACATCAGATTTGTCTCGCCAGTCATGACGATGCCACCCCTGAGCATGTTCAGGAGGCTTTACGGGACGGAGCCAAAATTGCTGAGTTCCCCACCACCCTCGATGCCGCTAAAGAAGCTCACCTTCACGGTCTACAGGTTTTAATGGGGGCACCGAATCTGATCTTGGGCCAGTCTCATTCGGGCAACGTTTCGGCCATGGAGCTGATCGAGCAAGACTTAGTCGATATTATCTCGTCTGACTATGTCCCCCAAAGTTTGCTGCAGGCCATGTTCTTGATCGCTCAGCAGCAGCCTTTATACAAAGCCATGCAGCGATTTACCTTGAATCCAGCCAAAGCCATTGGCCTTGATTGCAATCGCGGCAGCCTCGAAGTCGGCAAACTTGCTGACCTTATCACGGTTCACCACGACGGCGTAGTTCCTCGCTTCACCTCTGTCCACCGCCAGGGCCAGCGCATTGCCTAGAAACCCATATCTAATTACGCTTTGCTTTCCTTCCGCCCTTCTCCCATGAAACATCCCCTATCTACATCCAAACTTGCTCTACAAGGCGCAACAGTGTTGACGCCAACCGGATGGCTAGAATCGGCAACGGTGCTGATCGAAGACGGAAAATTTGTGGCCGTCGATCAAAAGGCTAAACCCAGTGGCTATGTTGCGATCGATGTCACCGGTCTGCACCTCCTGCCCGGCATTGTTGATATTCACGGGGATGCTTTTGAACGCATGATTTGCCCTCGGCCTGGGGTCAACCTACCGCTGGATATGGCCCTGGTGGAAAATGATATGGCTTTACTGGGAGCTGGGATTACGACATTTTTCTACTCCATTACCGACTCCTTTGAACCGGGGCTACGCAGCCGGGATATGGCGCGTCAGCTCATCAACCAAATTTCGGCCCCTGATAATGAGCTGCGAGTCGATAGTCGCATTCACATTCGCCACGAACAAGCCAACACCGCTGATTATGACGAACTGTGCCATTGGCTAGAAACTCGTAAAGTCACGTTGATTTCCCTCAATAATCATCTACCGCCTGCGACCGATGATGAGACGTTACAGCGCTATACAAAGGGGCTGCGTCAACGGCTAAAGCTGTCCGAAGTAGACATCCTGGCTCTGCTTCAATCGGCCTATCCCCGACAGGAAGAGGGCTTAGCTCAATTTGAAGATTTGGTGCAGCGCTGCCATCACCTGGGTATTCCGGTGGCCTCCCACGATGATGAAACGGCAGCCGACGTGGCTAAAAGCCGAGAGCGAGGGGTTGCGATCGCAGAATTTCCGGCCTCCATACCGCTAGCCGAGGCATCTCGCGCCTACGGAGCCGCCGTCTTAATGGGAGCCCCTAACCTCGTGAGGGGCGGTTCCCATGTCGGTTATATGAGTGTCGCCGAAGCGGCCCAATCCCAGGTTCTAGACTGCCTTTGTTCTGACTATCACTATCCCTCTCTATTCCATGCCCCTTTTCTCCTGGCCGAAAAAGAGCTAATGCCCTTCGATCAGGGGTGGAAGCGCGTTTCCGAGTATCCCGCTGAAGCTGCCAGAATTGGCAATCAAAAAGGCAAAATCGCTCCTGGCTACGATGCCGATTTTCTCCTGCTTACTCCCGATGGTTCTTTACCCAGCGCCATTCGTGCGGTCTACATCAATGGTCTGCCGGTTAAGCAATCCCTCTAATCCTTCAGCCCTATGCCATACACTCTCGCAACTCTGTTTGATCTCTATCGCCAACGGGGTCAGGCCCAATACGGTGGCGTAAAAGCGAATATGCGGCGCACCCAGCACATAAGGATTGCCGGCAAAATGGGGATCCTGAAGGGCATCTGCTACCGCAAAGGGGCTATCTGACTCAATGGTATGGGTACAAAATGAACTGGCTCGATCCATCTCCTGAACGGGCATTCCCACTGCCGCCTTGAACCACTGCCGTTTTGTATCAATCAGCGTGAACACTGCCATCGGGGTGCTACAGATGTGAGCGGCCAATTGGACTAATCTCCCACAGCCACCACCACCCCTTGGGGCGCTTTCTTCGGATCCGGCAGCTTGAGGGAAAAAATGCCTGCCGCCAAGATCAACAGGGTCGAGAACCACAAACAGCCCTCTAGACCATAGAGCTGAAAGATAATACCCGAGGTGACGGTGCCCAACAGTCTGCCCCCAGAGTTGGCCATGTAATAGAAGCCCACATTTAAGGCCACATCATCGTCTTCGGTATAGGCCAACACCAGGTAGGAATGAACTGCCGAGTTGAAGGCAAATACGATGCCAAACAAAATCAAGCCACCCGTGATCACCACCTCAGGGGCCAATCCTGCCATAAAAGCGATGGCAATGATGGCCGGAACCACCGTCAGGGTTAGCGTCCAGATCTGGATGGTGCGGGCCTTGGGGGCATGGCCGGGGCGGTTGCTGCGCAACAATTGGGGGGCAATAAACTGCACCACCCCATAGCCGATCACCCAGATGGCCATATAGGATCCCACCTGCATAAAAGTCCAGTCGAGGGTGTCATAGAGAAAGACTGGCAGAGCCACCACAAACCAAACATCACGGGATCCAAACAGGAAAAATCGTGCTGCTGAGAGGAGATTGATCTCTCGGCTTTTGGAAAACAGTTGTTTAAATTTGATCTTGGCTTTAACTTTGCCCATATCAGCGGGCAGCAAAGCCCCAGAGCAAAAGATCAGGGCTAACAAAACTGCCTGGAGGAAACAGGCCACCTGAAACCCAACCGTTTGCAGCAGCGTGGCTCCCAAAAAGAATCCCACCCCTTTGAGAGCATTTTTAGATCCGGTCAGCATGGCCACCCACCGAAACAACTTGGATTCGGCCTCTTTGGGCACCACCAGGCGAATCGCACTTTTAGAACTCATCTTGGTCAAGTCTTTGGCGACACCAGCAAAGGCTTGAGCCACCATCACATAGGTCACCTGCCCCCAAACCGGCCAATCGGTATTGAGCAAGCCCAACATCACCAGCCCGAAGATTTGCAGAGCAATGCCCCCATACAAGGTCAACCGCAGGCCAAAGGTGGATCCGATCCAGCCCCCCAAAAAGTTGGTCACCACCCCAAAGATTTCGTAGAACAAAAACAGAGTGGCGATCTCAATCGGGGTATATCCCAACACATGAAAGTGCAACAGCACCAACATCCGAATAGCGCCATCGGTGAGGGTAAACCCCCAGTAGGCTGCCGTGACCAAGCTATAGTTTTTCAGCGCCGCCTGTTGTGCCATGGCAGTCATGATCTGGTTGCTCCAATACTGACGATTGTGGTCACAAGCTGAGGGCGACTTTGCGGGCTAGCTCCGCCATGCGGTTGGCATAACCCCACTCGTTGTCGTACCAAGTCAAGATTTTTACCTGGGTACCATCCACCACCATTGTCGATGGCCCATCCACGATGCCAGAGCGGGGATCCCCTTTAAAATCAACCGAGACGAGGGGCAAGTCTTC
>JBHJNR010000426.1:0-2034 GCA_050330615.1 Cyanophyceae cyanobacterium | reverse complement strand
CATGGCTGTGGTTGGATCCGTGGGTCTCTGCCACCGCCCGCCGAAACTTGCAGAGATGACAGTTCATGCTGCCCACCCCCGCAATGGCCTCCTGCTCTCGATCCAGCAGGCCTTGCATCACGGCGGGATCCAAGCCCAGTTCTGGCAGTTCGAGATACTCGATGTGGGGATGAGCCTGCCGTTGCTTGGTGGTGATGCGCTGAATTTTTTTGACCAAAACACCTGTGAACAGGAAATAGGGCACCACAATGATGCGGCGAGGAGTGGCTCGCAAGGCACGGGCAAACCCCTGCTCTAGGCGAGGATGGGTGATGCCAACAAAGCAGATCTCGAGCTCCCCATAGCCGGATCCCTCCCACAATAGGCGGGCTAGCTTGCAGGTTTCGGCATTGGCCTCCGGATCGCTGGATCCCCGGCCCACAAACAGCAACACCGTATCTTCGCGAGCAATATCTGCTGGGGCTGCGGCTTCCACCTCGGCCAGTCGCCGCTGCATCAAGTCGAGAATATCCAACCGGATCCCAATCGGTGCGCCGTAGTGAATCACGAGTCCGGGATGCTGGGTTTGCAAGCGATCCAACTCGATGGTGACATCATATTTGTTGTGCCGTGCCCCAAACAGCAACACCGGCATGGCCACAATCTCGGTGTAGCCCTGAGCCACACATTGGGCCACCCCATCAGCGATGGTGGGGGTGGTCAATTCCAAAAAGCAGGGAATGACAGGACGGTGGGGGGAGATCTGTTGATAATGCGCTGCCAACTCCATAAAGGCTTGGCGACCCTGCTCATCTCGAGAGCCATGACCAATCAGCAATAACGGAATAGCGCCGGGAACAGAGGGCTGGTCACGATCAGGGGGTTCGAGCGTAGAGATGTTGAGTGTAGACACTGGCAGCATAACGATCCTTTTCCTTGTGGCTCGCAAGGGTAACGGCGAGTGAACTGAGTCTGGCCCTTTCCTCTAACGGGTTGAGGCTGATAGGCGGAGACTCGGGAACGGGTGTTCTGGCTCAGGAGGGCTGACGCCAAGAATGGCTATCGGGGATCCCTCACATCACAGTTGCGGCACAGTGGCGGATTTTCACCGCGCTTTCCCCATTCTCATCCCTGGGATCCCACTCCTACTGTTGAGGAGAAGGCTGCAAGGGCTTTTCACTTTAGCGCAATTTTGAGCTGAATCGATCTGAAAAAAAGACCGGAAAATCAGCGTAGGATCCCCTCGGGGAGGATAGGGAAGGAGACAGAAGAGCTGATTGTTTGAGCCTTCTGCACAGATAACATCCCAATTTCTCGCCCCTCAAGATCCTGTGCTTTCAAAGTTATTAAATTCAGGGTGAGACAACAAGTAATCAGCAAAGGTTTTGGCGATCAAAGACAGCCTTTTGGAGCGTAAATGAACCAGATACCAGGATCCTAAAATGGGAAATTCTTCGACATCTAAGAGAGCCAGATGATGTTCCCACCCCCGCAGTGCCAAGACATGACGAGACAAAACTGAGATCCCCAATCCCCCGACAATACCCTGTCGGATGGCCTCACTGCTGCCCAATTCCATCCGAATGTTGAGATGAAGATGATGCTTTTCAAACAGGCGCTGTACCGCCATCCGGGTGCCGGATCCGGGTTCACGAGCTAAGAAGGGCTCTTCGGCAATCTGTTGCAACGAGATCCCTTTCTGGCGGACCAAGGGGTGGTGAATCGGGGCCATGACCACTAGTGGGTTGTCCAAGAAAGGTTCAGCGATGACATCGAGATCGGAAGGGGGGGTGCCCATGACATAGAGATCATCTTTGTTCTGGCCGATCCGCTCAATCACTTGCTGGCGATTCATCACATGGAGAGAAACATCGATGCCGGGATACTGCTGGCAAAAGGGCCCCAATAACCGAGGGATAAAGTACTTAGCGGTGGTTACAACGGCAATGCTGAGGCGTCCCTGCGTCAGTCCTTTCAGATCCGCCACCTTGGTCTCAAAAGCTTGTAATTGATCAAAAAGTTGCTCACAGGTTTGGTGCAGAGCCACCCCTGCCT
>JBHJNR010000425.1:0-10500 GCA_050330615.1 Cyanophyceae cyanobacterium | reverse complement strand
CGCACAAACACCATATCGTGCTCGATCACCAGAATGGCATGACTCTTGGCCAGGGATTCGATCAATTCACCGGTTGCTTCTGTCTCTTTATCCGTCATTCCGGCCACACATTCGTCCAGTAGCAACAAGTCCGGATCCTGAGCCACCATCATGGCAATCTCCAGCCATTGCTTTTGACCGTGGGCAAGGATCCCAGCTAGCCGATGGGTAACATCCGCAAGTCCACAAGTTGCCAAAACATCCATGATCCGCTCTCGTTCCACTGAATTTCGCTTGGAAAACAGAGTTTTGAGCACACCTTTGGTGCGGTTATAGGCCAACTCAACGTTTTCATAAACGCTTAAGTTGAGAAAGACTCGGGGGGTTTGGAACTTGCGACCAATGCCTTTGCGGGCAATTTTGTACTCGGGCAGGTGAGAAATCTCTTCGTCGTGAAAGAAGATCTTGCCGGAAGTAGGAGAGACTTTGCCCGTAATTGCGTCACACAAGGTGGTTTTGCCTGCTCCGTTCGGGCCAATAACCACTCTCAATTCTCCCTCTTGCATTGAGAAGTTGAGGTTGGTGATGGCCTTAAAGCCACTAAAATCAACCGTCAGGTTTTCAACTCGAAGAATATCTTTAGTCATGGCCGAGCCGTCCTTAATAATCTTCCAAGTTTACGGTCACAGAGTCAGGACAAAAGGTTCATTAAGAACAAAATGAGCTACGGGAAAATCACATTCGATCCGAGCTTGAATCTCTTACTCGCTTCCTTGATCAAGCCGATCAGCCCCATCGGCAAGAACAGCACCACCAACAGCAACATCAGTCCTTGGGCGAACAACCAAAAATCGGGATAGCTCTCACTCAGATAGGTACGGATGGCATTAAATAAAATCGCCCCCACCACAGCTCCCACAATGGTGCCCCGTCCCCCAATCGCCACCATAATCACAAATTCAATCGACTGCACGATACCAGCGCGGGTGGGATCGATGATCAGCACTTGGGGCACAAACAACGCGCCCCCAATTCCCGCCATAATGGCCGAGATCACATAGACTACTAACTTGTAAAAGTCCACATGGTACCCCGCATAACGAGCCCGAAACTCATCGTCTCGAATTGCCACCATCATGCGACCAAACTTGCCGGAGGTCAGCCAGCGAGCAAAGATATAGCAGCCTAGCAAAATGAAACAGGTGATGATGTAAATGGTGCGGCGAAACTCAGGTGTGTTGACGCTGGCACCAAAAAACGTCTCGAAGTTGGTCAAACCATTGGTGCCTGCTGTGTACTGGAGATAGCCTACCAAGAGGACACCCAATACCAGCGAGGTAGCCTGCGTGATGATGGCAAAATAGACGCCCTTAATCCGGTTTCTAAAGATGAAGTAACCCAGGACAAGGGAGACGATGCCGGGTACTAGAAGCACTGCGGCCATCGCAAACCACGGACTGTGGAAAGGTTCCCACCAAGCCGGCAACTTCAGTAGCCCACCAAAAGCCATAAAGTCGGGCAAGGGAACCCCATCTGGTGTGCGTCCCCGAGGAGCCATCAGTGATAAGTGCATCCCCAAGGCATAACCCCCCAGGGCAAAATAAACCCCATGCCCCAGGCTGAGCATTCCCGTGAAACCCCAGATCAGGTCAATCGCCACCGCCACAATAGCCAGTGAGAGCCAACGACCCAAGAGATTGAGGCGAAACGCACTCAGAGTTGCTGGCAAAATGATCACGGCAATCACCATGATCACGATCACCGTTGCCACCTCAATCAGCCTCCGGCGAGACTGCAACTTTTCTACAAAAGACTGATTAACCGGATCTGACATACGCCCCAAGCCTCTTAGATACAAACAGTCAATTCATTACCCAACCAACGCAGAATCCAGATCTTTAGAGTGAGTGTTTTCCAGCTCTGGAGCCGCTACTCTACGTTGCGACCCTTTTGCGGGAAAAATCCACCGGGCTTGAATTGCAAGATCAAGATCACAATCACAAAGGTTAGGGCTCGACCCAAGCTGCCCCCCAGAAAAGTTTCGCTAAAGGTATTCAGGAAACCCATCATTGAGGCCCCTGCCAAGGTGCCGATCAATTTGCCGACCCCACCAATCACCACCACCATGAAAGAATCCACAATCAGGTTTTGGCCTGTGGAGGGGCCAACGGATCCAATCAAGGTGATCAATGCGCCACATACACCCGCCAACCCGGAACCAATCGCAAAAGTCAGGGCATCCACCTGCTCAGTCGGGATCCCGACGCAGGAGGCCATCTCGCGGTTCTGGGTCACAGCCCGAATGCGAAGTCCAAATTTGGAGCGGCTTAGGAATAAATACAGCCCCACTAATACCCCAATGGCGATGAAGAGGATAAAGAGGCGGGTGAAGGGCAATACCACCAAGGTGCCAGGGATCCTCAGCTGACTGCGCAAAAACTGAGGAGCGATCACGTCCACGTTCTGAGCGCCAAACATCACCCGCACCGACTGTTGCAGGATCAAACTCACCCCCCAGGTGGCCATCAGGGTATCCAGGGGGCGTCCATACAGCCGCTTCACCACCAGTCTTTCCAAAATCAGGCCAATCAACCCTGAGACAAAAAAGGCCGCAATGATGGTGAGGCAAAAGGTGATCCCATGAGCAAGCGGAATCTGCTCAAAATAGGCCCGTTGAAAATTACTGATCTCACCAGCCGCTCGTTCGCCACAGCCGTTGCCACAAAAAAGCCGGCCAAACACCATGCTCTGAAACACAAAGGTGGTGTAGCAGCCCAACATGATGAATTCACCATGAGCCATATTGATCACCCCCATCAAGCCGAAGGTGATCGCCAAGCCCAACCCCACCAACAGAAAGATGGAGCTGTTGCTGATGGCGTTAAAGGTTTGTGTGATTAGGAGAAAACCACGTCTGGCAAACAATTGCTCAAAGATGGCAACTGCTGGCGGCGAGATTAGCATCGCATCAAGCATAGGATCCCTCTTCAGAAACTCTCAGAACAAGCTTCATCTCACTCACTCTCTTTAGATTGAATTCTTGAGAAAACTCAGGAAAAAGGGCTTGAAGAAATAGGCTTGAAGAAATAGGCCAGAAAAAAGGCCAGAAAAAAAAGGGATGTCAGACAGCGTCAAACCACCTCACATCCCCACCCCTCAATCGGGAGATCTAACGGAACGCATCCGCAGGATGATCAGCGATCTCAACTGTTCCTTCCTCATATTGAGACCAGTCACAAACGTTGTCGCCAGCGATGAGAGGATCCCAAGTTTGAGGCTCGGTGTCTCCCAAATCATCCAGAACATCGAACAAGCCATCGGCATTATGACGGCCCACAAACACAGGCTTGCGGGTGTGGTGGTTGCCACGCATCACGTGAACGCCACCTGGTGCGTCAAATTCCAAGCCATAGGTGGCTTCTCTGACGGCAGGAATATCGAAGGTCTCTGCCTTTTCGCAGGCCAGCTTCCACATGTAGACGCCGACATAGCCCTTCTCAATCGGATCCCCAGTGGTGCGATCTTGACCGTACTTCGCCTTAAAGTTTTCCACAAAGGAGACGTTTTGGGGCCGATCGAGAGTCTGGAAGTAGTTCCAAACGGCGTAGTGACCCACCACGTTCTCGGCACCAATACCCCGAACATCATCTTCAGACATGCTGGAGGACATCACTGGGCAGGTCTCAGCGGTCAGACCTTGAGCGGTGAACTGGTTGAAGAAGCCCACATTGCTATCACCATTAATGGTGTTCAAGACTCCATCAGCACCAGAGGCCACGATATTCGTAACGGCGGTGGAGTAGTCTTGAGCGCCCAGAGGCTGATAGTTTTCCCCCACCAATTCCAAGTCGGGGAACTCTTCTTTCAGAACTTCAATTTGAGCCTTGGCGATCTGGTTAGCAGTGCGGGGATAGACGTAGTCAGACGCTTCCAGATAGATCTTACGAGCACCCAAGACCCGAATCAGGTAGTCAAGAGCGGGCTTGGTCTGCTGGTTGGGCACGGCCGGGGTGTACATGATGTTCTTGGAACATTCGTTGCCCTCATACTGGGTGGGATACCACAGCATATGGTCAAGGCGTTCATAGACCGGCAACACAGCCTTACGTGAGGCGGAGGTCCAGCAACCAAAGACGCTGGCCACTTCGTCTACTTCGATCAACTTTTGAGATTTCTCCGCAAAGGTGGGCCAATCAGAGGCACCATCTTCGATGATGTACTCGATTTGCTTACCCAGCACGCCACCAGCAGCATTGATCTCTTCGGCAGCCATGACGCAGACGTCACGAATGGAGACCTCACTGATGGCCATCGTGCCACTCAAGGAGTGCAGGATCCCGATCTTGATGGTTTCCCCTTGGGCATAGGCCGGCTGGGGACGCTTGACGATCAGGTAAGGGCCTACGGCAGCTCCAGCGGCAGCAACAGCACCCGCTTTGAGCATTTGGCGGCGGCTAAACATATTCGACATGGGCAAACACCTCTTTTTAATGAAATGGGTCAGCATCCCTAGACTATTGATGGACAGCTTTTGGGAGGCAGGAGAAGCACAGACCAAAAAGCAAAGGATTGAGGATTACTAAAACAGACAAGTTGACGGATCTTGGGTAGCGTCACTGCTCTACAGCTCAGATACTCTCGACTTCAAAAGGCCAGCTTATCGGTCAACAATGCTCTTAAATGCCCTCGATTTTGACTGTGCCAAATTACTGACAACTTAGCACTCAAGTACAAATCTCAAATCCTGATAATCAATCTGGATAGAGGTCATGACTACAATAGAACCCAGCAAATTGGATTGATTTACTCGCTCGCTTCTACCCAGACAGAATCCTGTAGGAAGAAAGATGTAGTGACTCTAGAGTGGGTCTCTCTCAAAGAATGTATTTTGGGATACAAATCAGTTGTTTTGCTGACTAGAAACCATCATCTCACCCTAAACCTAAGACTCTTAGTTGGGTGTATTTACTCGATTTGGATCTTGATTGTGAGAATGGCTGAATCTTTTTTCAGCAAAGACTCAGAGTCATCTCCACAAGGTTTTGACACTAACTGTCTCACTTAATTCAATCTCGATCGATCAATACCAGATCAAGGTCAGATCGAAAAGTTGAACTCAATGGCTAATCATCCAGGGTCGCCCACCCGTAGGCTGCTGTACCCGTGGTTGTTCTACCGGTCGATCGGCTTGTCTCTCAACCAGACGTGGCTCAGGAGAAGAACGCACTTTGCTCAACCCTGAGGAGAGCAGGGTTGGAGGGGCAAAGACCCGCTGAGCGGGCTGATCGCACCCTTCACAGACCAAGGGATCCGAGGATTGAGCCATCGGACGCCAAACTTCAATCGGGCCACAGGTCAAACATTTAAATTCGTACAGGGGCACCCGACTCTCCTTAG
Source organism: Cyanophyceae cyanobacterium (assembly GCA_050330615.1). Lineage (GTDB taxonomy): Bacteria > Cyanobacteriota > Cyanobacteriia > Thermostichales > Thermostichaceae > JAAUUM01. Next base: position 5,124 of record JBHJNR010000425.1, on the reverse strand, counting down.
TTAGCAGTACATCCTTGGCAGTAGACCTTTGCCTTCGTGAGACCGGTTATTAGACCGGGAGAATACTCTTATCAAAGATCTCGGTGGGGATGGCCAAGGTACAGCAGGCATTGGGAATATCCACAACACCGCTAATCCGTCCTTCTACAGGGGCACAGCTGAGCAACATATAAGCCTGCTCACCCGTAAACCCAAACTTCTTGAGATATTCAATCGCATTGATGCAAGCCCGACGATAGGCCACATGGGGATCCAGATAGTACTGTTCACCTGTGAACTCATCTACCGAGATGCCTTCAAATACGAGATATTCGGAGTAACGGGGTTCAACCGGGCCGGGCTTGAAGATGGGATTAACCATCGCGTACTTGTCCATGCCACCTTTGATGACGTCCACATGCAGATCGATAAAGCCGGACATCTCAATGGCACCACAGAAGGAGATTTCGCCATCCCCTTGAGAGAAGTGGATATCCCCCATCGATAGCTTGGCACCATCCACGTAGACCGGGAAGTAGACTCGGGATCCCCGCGATAGGTTTTTGATGTCGCAGTTGCCCCCATGTTCACGGGGAGGGACTGTCCGAGCCGCTTCAGCAGCGATCCGGTCAAACTCGGATCCCTTCAAAGTGCCCAACACGGCAAAATCGGGATCCGGCAGAGCCGCCAAAGGAGGAATCTGAGGCTTCCAGGGCAAGGCCGCCGAGTTACCTGCCTCCACCAACGCTCGCTCCCGCTTATTCCACTTGGCTAATAGTTCGTGGGAAGGGGCGCAGCCGATCAAACCAGGGTGAGTGATGCCCGCAAACCGGATCCCAGGAATATGTCGAGTGCTGGTGTAGATACCCTGAAGATCCCAAATGGCCTTGGCGGCTTCAGGATAGTGATCCGTCAGAAATCCACCGCCATTGTTGCGATCAAAAATGCCCGTAAAGCCCCATTCATCCCCTTGCAATGCCCCGATATCAACAATGTCCACCACCAGAATATCGCCAGGTTCCACACCATTGACATAGATGGGGCCACTGAGGACATGAACCACTTTCAGATTGACATCCCGAACATCACTGGGATCGTCATTATTCTTGATCTGTCCGTCTGTCCAGTCTTTGCATTCAATCCGGAAAAAATCCCCAGGATTGACTGAGACCACTGCTGGGATATCAGGATGCCACCGATTATGTCCGGGCATTTCCTGTTCGGCCATCGGCTTGGTCAAGTCAATCTTAAACAGAACTTCAGGCATTGACGGTCACTCCAAAAAGTAAAGTGCTTTTGCAAGATTAGACAAACCTTATGGGATCCCAGTGCAAATCAAGCAGTGGGAATCAATCTTATCTCGGCTGTAGTGGTTAGATCATTAGGCTATTCTCGGCCTAGACTATCCTGTTCGCACAGGAAAGACACGGCATTAAATTTAGATAATGGGAGAGAATCTATGGAATAGTTTGGAGACGGTTTGCTGGGAGTTTTGATTGCCAAAGATCAGACCATCTATCTATAGGCAATCCATAACCTCTCATCTGTATCATGAGGCACAAAAACTTGGGGGAGAATGAAAGGTGTTGGAGGATGAAGATCTGGAAATAATCGCCTAATCTCCAAGACGGGATCCCATGCTCTGGCTCACTTGTCCGGGATCCACCTCCCCTTGGCACTGCGGTTGGATGAGGGGGCCGATTATCAGATGATTATGGTTGGATCGCCTTCAGGTGATTGAAAAACCCAGAGGATGATTCTTTGCCACGGGAAAAGGAGATAGCCCATGATCGAGGACTTAAATCGACGACAGCTGCTCCAACTTGGCATCGCGGCTGGGGTGGGCGTGGGGGTCGGCCCTCACCTGTGGGTCAAATCTCCTCAACCAGCTCATGGCCAAGGCAACACCATCAAAGTTGGGATCCTCCATTCTTTGAGTGGACTGGATCAGAGCGATTATGATTTGGGTGGCTCCCGACTCGATCCTTCCTCGTATGCCCCACTCGCATTCTGTTCCATCCCCAGCTTTGGATCCTGGTGGCTCAGCGCCTCAGCGGATCCGAGAGTTGCAGCAGCTTTTGGGGCAGGCCAATATCGCCTACTATGTCCACGACGATCCGATCATGCCGGATGCCGTCTATGACACGCTTTATCGGGAATTACAGGACTTAGAAGCCCAATATCCCGACCAGATCACCCCAGCGAGTCCCACCCAACGGATAGGATCAGAACCGGCCACTGCCTTTGCCACCGTCCAACACGGGATCCCACTGTATAGCCTTGAAAATGCCTTCAATGGCGAGGAATTGCAAGCGTGGGGAGAACGATTGCGCCGTGTCCTAGGACTGTCAGAGCGGTCTGAATCCACAACAGCATCATCCGAGCTGGACTATGTTTGCGAACTCAAAATTGACGGATCTGCTTTAGCCCTGACCTATGTAGATGGAGTCCTAACCAAGGCAGCGACCCGAGGAGATGGACAGACCGGCGAAGAGATCACCCCCAATGTGCGGACGATTCGCTCCATTCCGTTGCGATTGGCAACTCCGCATCCGCCCTCCCTTTTGGAGATCCGGGGGGAAGCCTTTTTGAGCTGGGCAGAGTTTGAGCGCATCAATAGGGAGCGATCAGCTCAAGGGGATCCCTTGTTCGCCAATCCTCGCAATTGTGCAGCGGGAACGTTGCGGCAACTGGATAGCCGCATTGTTGCCGCCCGTCGCCTCTCGTTTTTTGCCTATGGATTGCACTGGCCCCAGGGTTGGTTACAGGAGGATCCACCCCAGTCTCAGGCCGAAATGTTAAAGAGGTTGCAAGCCTTAGGATTTGTGGTCAATCCCCACTGGCAGTTGTGCCAGACCTTGAGCGAGGTCAATGGCTTTTTTGAGCGGTGGCGACCCCAAGCTGCTCATCCCATCCCAGCAGACTTAGTGACGATGGCGAGACGGGAGGACGAGGATTCTGCTGATCTTGCTGAGGGATCCCCGCTGGGCTACGCCACGGATGGGGTGGTGGTCAAGCTCAATAGCCTCAAGTTGCAAACCGAAGCGGGCTTTACCCAAAAGTTCCCCCGCTGGGCCATCGCCCTCAAATATCCTGCCCAAGAATTGCCCACCCGCATCCGCTCCATCGTCGCCAGCGTCGGACGTACAGGCGCAGTCACCCCAGTGGCTGAATTGGATCCCATTCAATTGGCGGGCACCACCGTCAGTCGGGCCTCTCTGCACAATGCCGAACGCTTGCGGGAGCTGGATGTCCACATTGGCGATACCGCCATCGTTCGCAAAGCGGGCGAGATCATCCCCGAGATTGTCGGGATCCTGCCCCAGCTCAGAGCACCAGATGCTATCCCCTACACCCTGCCCAGCCATTGCCCCGAATGTGACACACTCTTGGTACGGCAAGAGGAAGAAGCCGTCACTCGGTGCCCCAATCTCGACTGTCCGGCTCGAATTCGGGGCCAACTCCAACACTGGGCCAGCCGTAACGCCCTCGATATTGAAGGCTTGGGAGAAAAGGTGGTAACCCAACTGGTGGGAACTCTCGGGATCCAATCGGTGGCGGATCTCTACCGCCTCACCCTCGAACAGGTGGCGCAACTGGAGCGAATGGGATCCAAATCTAGCCAAAATCTGATCGAGGCGATCCAACAGTCCCAGCAACAGCCCTGGCATCGGGTTCTCTATGGCCTCGGGATCCCACATGTGGGAGCAGTCAATGCCAAGACGCTGGCGGATCACTTTACTTCAGCCGAGCAGTTGCAAGCAGCCACACCCGAGCAAATCGCCACCATCTATGGGTTGGGAGCTGAGATTGCCGCAGCGGTCACCCAATGGTGCTCTCAACCTCGGCATCAAAGGCTGCTCCAGCAACTCCAAGCAGCTGGCCTGCAACTGTCCAGTTCCCTAGACCAAACCCAGGGATCCCTAAGTAAATCCCTGGCAGGACAAACCTTCGTATTGACCGGCACTCTCCCCACCCTCAGCCGCACTGAGGCCAAAACCTGGATCGAAACGAGGGGAGGTAAAGTGACCGCTAGTGTCAGCCGCAAAACCAGCTATGTGGTGGCGGGAGATGACCCTGGATCCAAGCTGGATAAGGCCCGCAGCCTGGGGATCCCGGTTGTGGATGAAGCCCAGCTCTTGCGGTTGGATCCCTCTCCTTTGCCATCTGAATCCTGAGTCCAGAGATTGGGCCGTCGAAGCATCCGGGGGTCTTAACATAGGCTAACAATTTCTTTAGAATTATGTCGGAAACGTTGCACAGTTCATAAAAAGCTATCGCACAAATAAATAATTTTAATTTTTAATTATCAACGATTAGAGATACCATCTTGAAAGGAATGATTCAGCTCAGAGTTGTCTTGTTATGTAAAGCAGCGGAACCGACAGTCTCAGGACAAGTCGTCCTAGGACAAGATTCTCTGATATTCAGGGGATTGGGCAGGCCATCTATTAAAAGTAGATAAAAGAGCTCAAAACCACTGAGAACAGGGAATTTGTAAGTTTCTTGCCACTTTTCTCGGTTGATTCAAACGAGTCAATTTCCGGAAAAATGAGGGTTAGGAGGCTAGGAGTTAATACCTAGTTAATACTCTCTTCAAGACTAATCTCAAGAGCCGTCAGAATTTGCGTCCCAATCAATCTCGTCAATCTCAGAAAATTGGAGGGCGATTATGCCTATTGCTGTTGGAATGATCGAAACAAAAGGTTTCCCATGTGTGGTGGAAGCCGCTGATGCCATGGTGAAGGCCGCCCGCGTCACCCTCGTGGGCTACGAAAAGATCGGCAGTGGCCGGGTGACCGTGATTGTGCGGGGCGATGTCTCCGAGGTGCAAGCCTCCGTGTCGGCTGGGGTCGAATCCGCCAAGCGAGTTAACGGCGGCGAGGTGCTGTCCACCCACATCATCGCGCGTCCTCACGAAAATCTAGAGTTTGTGTTGCCGATTCGCTACACCGAAGCAGTGGAACAATTCCGCTCCTAACGTCTGCTCGCCACCTGATAGTTCATCCCCTGATCTGTCAGGTCATCTCAATCTGCTCTGCCAGTCTCAAAACTCAAGCTCAAGTTTGCTCAAATCAGGAGAATATTCATGGCTATTGCCGTTGGCATGATCGAAACCCTAGGCTTTCCCGCTGTGGTGGAAGC